>CAYZNX010000028.1:0-10416 GCA_964479825.1 uncultured Planctomycetia bacterium
ATCCGTCCGCCACAGAAACAATGGCGGACGGTTTTGTGGCCGCGAATGTATAAAAAAACTGGCGCCACGCACTGTCCAAAATGGTGCGTAGCGCCAGTCACAAAATACAGCGAACCGCGTTCAATTATTCAATTGGTGAGCCGGATGCACTGTTCAACCTGATAACACCGCTCTCATCTACAAAGAAAATACGCGTGCCTGTTGTACCGCTAACTGCTGGCGTAGCAGTGCATGTAAACTGATTGGCATTTACCAGCGCATAAGTATAAAAATAACCCTGCCTTGCACTTGCAGCTGCAGTAGCACCGGCTAAACTCGCATCAATGTATCGAGGCGTTGCAGAACCAAGCGCAGCCAGATTTGCCGGATACGTAGGAGGCGTCTGGGCTGACCGAAAACTCTCGCATGCTGTGCTTATTGTTCTTACTGCTGCGATCGCTGCTGCTTCGTTGGCATTGTGCCTTGCCCGCAGTAAATTAGGAATTGCTATTGCAGCTAATAAAGATATGATTGCAACAACTATCATTATTTCCACGAGCGTAAAGCCATGCCTTTCTCTCAGCTTAAGCATCATTCCTTCCTCCTTTCTGCCCAAAAAGGGCACAGTTTAATTTCCCCGATTTAACTATAGCACATGTGCTATCTATTGTCAAGTAGCCGCAACCTTTAGGTTGCGTGTACGCAGGCTAAAGTACGCAGTACGCAGGCTAAAGCCTGCGGCTACCACTTTTTCTGTCAATGCGCCAACAGCTCTGTCATCTTGAACACAGGCAAAAACATTGCAATGACTATGCCGCCGATTATAATCCCTAAGAATGCTATTATGAGCGGCTCAATTAGACTGGTAAGCCCGCTTACAGCGGCATCCACCTGGTCATCGTAAAAATCTGCGATTTTACCTAGCATTTTTTCTAGTTCTCCTGTCTGCTCACCTACGTTTATCATCCTTACAACCATAGGCGGAAATACCTTGCTCTTCGCCAGAGGGTCAGCAATATTTTCGCCTTCTTTTATGCCTGCGCGAACATCTTCCAGGGCCTTTTCTATCACGGTGTTACCTGCTGTCTTTGCCACTATCTCAAGCGAAACCAATATAGGGACCCCGCTTTTTACAAGGGTTGAAAGCGTCCTTGTAAATTTCGCAACAGCAACCTTCCTAAAAAGCAGGCCTAGTAAAGGCAGTCTTAAAATCACAGTGTCAAACAAATGCCTCCCTTTTGGAGTCTTGATATATTTTGCCAATGTAAAAAAAGTTACGCCAAACCCACTAGCGACATACAAAAACATATTGCGCAGTGTGTCGCTTATTAGTATCAATATCCTCGTGGGCAGCGGTAGCGACCCGCCCAGCATATCAAATATACCTTTGAATGTCGGGATTACCTTCAAAAGCATAACGAGCGTTATAAGAAAGGCCATTGTCATCACTACAGCCGGATAGATAAGACTGGATCTTACCTTTCTCTGCAGGGCATTTGCCTTCTCTAAATATGTGGCAAGCCTGTCCAGGATATCGTCGAGCATACCGCCTGATTCTCCGGCCTTAACCATATTTATATAAAGAGGCGAGAATACGCCAGGATGTTTTAAAAGCGCGTCTGAAAAACTTGAACCTGTCTCTATATCGTCCCTTATAGTCGCGACTATTGTTTTAAAGTTCGCCTTTTCTATCTGGTCATACAATATATCCAGTGCCTGTACCAGCGGGATACCACTATCCACCATGGTTGCAAGCTGCCTGGAAAAAATAACAATCTCTTCAAGCCTAACTTTCTTAGAAGCTGTGCCAGCTGTCCTTTTCTTAGTCTCGTCTATTGAAATAATGACAAGGCCCCTTTTCCTAAGGGCGTCTATTAGAAGCGCCTTGTCAGAATATTCAAGGGTCCCGGTAACTGTCTTGCCGCTCGTCTCTTTTGCTACGTACCTGTATGTTGGCATGTCCGTTTGCCCGTTAGTCCTCAGACGTGACGCGTATAACTTCTTCCATAGTAGTAATGCCTTTTTTGTGCTTTTCTATTGCGTCCTCTCTCAATGTCTTCATGCCCTGAGAAGCTGCATATCTCCTGATCTCATCTATTGAAGCCCTGTCTATAACCATCTCACGGAGCTTGTCATCAAAACCCAATACCTCTAAAATAGCCACCCTGCCCCGATAACCTGTATAGGAACAACTCTTACAATTATCTGCCTTGCCCTTACACGTCGCGCAAATCACCCTGCATAACCGCTGGGCTGCCACTAATATGACTGACGATGCTATTAAAAAAGGTTCTATCCCCATATCCATGAGCCTTGATATAGCGCTCGGTGCATCGTTTGTGTGAAGGGTGCTCAAAACAAGCTGTCCTGTCAATGCGGCCTTTATCGCAATATCCGCTGTCTCAGAATCTCTTATTTCTCCTATCATTATAACATCTGGGCTCTGCCTTAGAAGCGAACGCAAGCCGCTTGCAAATGTCAGGCCTATGCCAGAATTAGTCTGTATCTGAGTTATGCCCTCAACCTGATATTCAACCGGGTCCTCAACCGTGATAATATTTCTCTGAGGGGTATTCAGCTGGTTTATTACGGAATAAAGGGTTGTAGATTTGCCGCTGCCAGTAGGCCCTGTAACTAATATCATGCCAAAAGGCCTGATTACTGCCTCTTGAAACTTCATAAGGGCGTATTCTGAAAAACCTAATTTATCAAGCCCTATAGAGAGGTTGGACTTGTCTAATGCCCTTAAGACTATCTTTGTTCCAAAAGATGTCGGCAGGGCAGAGACCCTGAAGTCCACTTCCTTTTTCTGGGCCCTTATTTTAAATCTTCCGTCCTGGGGTATCCTGGATTCTGTTATATCCATACCTGACATTATCTTCAGCCGGGCAAGCACTGCATTCTGATTCTTCTTGGGAATCACAAGCGCATCCTGAAGATTACCGTCAATCCTGTATCTGACTCGCACATCGTTTTCTTCAGGCTCAATATGAATATCAGATGCCCTCTTTCTTAATGCCTCAAGCAGAAATAAATTCACTATCTTCACTATGCGCGGGGTCTCCCCTTCAAGGGCCGCCTCGCTTATGTCAAACTCCTCTTTTGGGACACCGACTACCTCCAAACTACTATGCCCCTCTTCTTCCATCATTTCAGATAGGCCGGCATCCTCGGATGAATAAAACTTATCTATGGCCTGAAGGATATCAGCTTCTGCGCTCAGCACCTGCTCTATATTAAGTTTTGTAACCATCTTTAAATCATCTATTGCCAATATATTCAACGGATCCGACATCGCTACAATAAGGGTATTGGACAGCTTACAGATTGCGATTAGCCTATATTGCCGCGCAATCTTTTCTGGTATGAGCATTGCGCAGTCCTTTTCTATCTTGTACCTTGTTAGATCTATGGCAGGGACATTAAATGTATGGCTCATTACAGATATTAATTCCTTCTCTTCCAGCATACCTTCCTTTATAAGTATACTGATGAGGCTGCCGCCTTCCTTTGTCTGGATCTCTCTCGCCTGCTTAAGGTCTTTCTCTGTAATGAGTTTATTCTGAATCAAAATCTGACTCAGTTTATCATGGAGAGATTTCACCATCTTTTATCTGTCTTCCCCTTCTTAATTTCACATTTTCTGCAATGCTTGTTTTGTGAAGTTATTCATCTGCCACGGTAACCCTCAGCACCTCCTCCAGGCTTGTAACCCCTCCTATGACCTTGGCAACACCAGCCTCTCTAAGCGTCCTCATGCCTTGGATGCGGGCAGTTGATTTTAATTCACTCTCTCTCGCCCTTTTTAATATCATCTCTCTTATGGTTGGGTGCATTACTAATACCTCGCATATGCCAATCCTTCCGCTATATCCTGTGTTAAAGCACTGATCGCACCCCTTCCCTTTATAAAGCTCGCTGGCCCTAATGCCATACCTGTCTATAATAGACTGGGTAGGACTGTAAGGTTGTTTACACCTTGGGCATAATCTGCGAATTAATCTCTGCGCAACTATGGCTATCAATGATGACGATATTAAAAAAGGTTCTACGCCCATGTTTATAAGTCTTACAACAGAACCGCAGGTAGTTGTCGTGTGAAGAGTGCTAAGCACAAGATGCCCTGTAAGCGCAGACTTTATTGCAGTATCAACTGTCTCAAAATCCCTTATCTCGCCGATCATTATAACGTCAGGATCCTGCCTTAAAATAGACCTCAATGCGCTGGCAAATGTAAGCCCTACGTCGCTCCTCACTGTGACCTGATTTACGCCCTTGATTTGATATTCAACAGGGTCCTCTACCGTAATTAGATTTTTTCCAGGTTCATGGACATATTTTAATAAAGAGTAAAGCGTGGTAGTCTTTCCGCTGCCTGTGGGGCCGCATACGAGTATCATGCCATGCGGATGGGATGCGCATTTTTTTAAAACTGCCGTGGTGTCGTCTTCAAAACCAAGTCTTTCAATATCCAGCATAGCCAGCGATTTATCCAGCACCCTGAGGGCCACCTTTTCTCCTCCGGAAGAAGGCAATATTGAAACCCTGAAGTCAATTTCATTTGCATCTATCCGCAATTTAAATCTTCCGTCCTGCGGAAGCCGCCTCTCTGCAATGTTCAACTGAGACATGACCTTTATCCTCGACACTATAGGCTCGCACATGCTTCTTGACAGACTGCCCCCTTCCTTTAAGACGCCATCCACCCTGTACCGAATTCTGAGCGAACCCTCCAGCGGTTCAATAAGTATATCGCTTGCCCTCGCCTTTATGCCGTTTTCAAGCACTTTATTTGTCAATTTTACAACAGGCGCCTCTTCAACAAGCTTAAAGAGCTCTGTGGAATCAACCTGTTTCTCAATGGTTTTAGTCTCTATAAGCTCAAGTTCGTCTGACCTTATGTCTTTAACAAGTTCTTCTAATGCCTCATGGGCCACCTCGATCTCGCTGTAATGCTGCTCAATGGCATCCTCTACCTCTTTCTGCGATGTAATAATCGTGCCTATCTCAAGCCCTGTAACTGACCTAACATCGTCTATTGCAAACACATTTAAAGGGTCTGACATTGCCACTGTAAGGACATTGCCCACCCTTGAAACAGGGACTATCTGGTATTTCTTAGCTACATCTCTTGGTATAAGTTTTAAGATGTCAGGGGCAATCCTGAAACGCGAAAGGGCTATAGGAGGAATGCCTAAGCCGCGGCTCAATGCCGCTATCAAATCCTTTTCGCTTACAAAACCAAGCTCAACCAAGATGTTTTTTAGTGAGCCGCCTTTTTGTCTCTGCGCCTTTAGGGACTTTTTTAATTGCTCCTCGGTGATAACGCCTTCTTTTATAAGTATTTCTGTCAGACGTTCTTTCAGGGAATACATATTAGCCAACTCCGCGCATGTTCCCCACCTTAACTTCACAAAATCTGCAATGCTTATTTTGTGAAGTTAAGATATTACTTATAATACTTCTCTATAGCCCTCTTAATATCAGTAGCTGTACTTACAAATATCTGCACGCACAAACCAGAAACCAATTCTATGTCTTCTATAGCAAGCGTATTTAAAGGATTTGACATGGCAATGGTCAAGTTTGAACCAATCTTATCAACCGGGATAAGACAAAATTGTGTTGCAACATTCTTTGGAACTATCTTAACTACTTCAGGGTCTATTTCGTAATTTTCTAAGGGGAGATAAGGAAAACCGTATTGGGCTGTCAGGGCCTGGGCTATGGCCTCCTCGTTTGCATACCCCAATTCTACGAGTATCTGCCCGATTAGGCCGCCTTTCTCCTTCTGCACTTCAAGTGCATGCTCCAGGTTCTTCCTCGTGATGACGCCACTTTCTATAAGCAGTTCGCCTAATTGTTTTGCAATAATCCTCTTTGCCATTTTTCCTCTATCGAAGCATCCTCTCTAAGTCCTGCAACTCTGTGGTTCTTGTCAATGCCTCTTCCTTTGAAATCCTTCCCTGTGAAAAAAGATCAAATAGGGATTGGTTCATGGTCTGCATTCCTTCCTTTTGACCGGTCTGCATTGTAGAATAGACCTGGTGCACCTTTGATTCTCTGACCTGACTTCTCAACGCATGATTTGCCACAAGCACCTCTACTGCTAAGACCCTGCCCTTTCCTGAAACATGCGGTATTAACTGCTGGGACAAAACTCCAGTCAACACAAACGAAAGCTGAGCCCTGACCTGGGCCTGTTGCCTTGACGGAAACACGTCTATAATTCGATTTATGGTCTGGACACTATCAGAGGTATGCAAGGTTGCGAACACTAAATGGCCTGTCTCAGCTATAATCAAACTAGACTCTATTGTCTCTAAGTCTCTCATCTCGCCTATTAAAATAACATCAGGGTCTTCCCTTAAAACATGCTTAAGGGCGTCGGCAAAAGAATGCGTATCACTGCCTATTTCCCTCTGGTCTATTATTGAGTTTTTATTTGTATGCACATACTCTATAGGATCCTCAATAGTTATTATATGACAGTCTCTATGTGTATTAATCCAGTCAACCATAGAGGCAAGGGTCGTAGATTTGCCGCTGCCGGTCGCCCCTGTAACAAGGACAAGGCCTTTTTGCCTTCTGCAGAAACCTTCGGCTACGTTTACAGGCAAGCCGCACTCTTCAAAACTCAATATCTTAAATGGCAATGCCCTGATTGCAGCGCCTACATATCCCCTCTGCCAGAATACATTAACCCTGAATCTGCCGAGGCCGTCTCTTGTAAAAGCAAAATCTAATTCCCTGTCCCTTTCAAACTTGGCCTTTTGTTCATTTGTAAGCACAGAATATATTACATCTTTTACACAATTACTATCTAAAGGGTCTTTGCCGAACCCTAAGAGTCTCTCATTTATTCTAAGATGAGGCACACTGCCAGCCCCTAAATGCAAATCTGATGCGCCTCTTTTTACCATCTCATTAAGTAAATCATGTAAATCTAACGCCATGCACTTCTCCTTTCACTAACCTAATTTCACATTTTCTGCAATGCTTATTTTGTGAAGTTAGGCAATGCGATGTAGTCTTTCAGATTGCTACCCGGTTTTTACCCAAGCTTTTTGCGCTCCTCACAAGCCTCTCTGCCTTCTCCATCAGTTCATCTGCGCTCGAGCCATCAATAGGATTTTCGCTGACGCCGACACTGACCGTCAGTCTTCCGCTGGCCTTCATTAGCTTACTAAGCCCCTCCCCTGCCCTCTCTCTAATATCCTCTGCGATCTTAGCTGCCTGTTTCTTATTTCTTTCCGGCAGGACAATCGCAAACCTGTCTACGGCCAACCTGCCAACCTTATCTACTTCAGTCACAAGCGATACAATCATCTGGCCCAGGGCCTTCAGAAGCGCCTCTGTCTTTGTCTCTCCAAAGTGCTCGTGGAATTCTTTAAAGTCATCTATATCAACAAGTAAATACCCGCATGGCCGCTGATACATGACCGCCCTTTTTATCTCTTCATCGAGCCGCATCTTGATGTAACTCTGATTGTAAAGTCCTGTCAGCTCATCCTTAATAGCAAGTTCCTTTGCCTTCCGTATCAATAGATCGTTTTCTACTGCGATTGCGGCCTGCTTGACAAATACCTTCAGAAGCTCCTTCTCATCGTCCTTATAGGCAAAATCGTCTTTTCTATTACCTATCGCGAGGATGCCATACTGTTTTCGAGCAACAACAATAGGAAACATCGCAATATTTTTTAATTCAAGAGGAATAAGAACCTTATCTAATCCCTTATCCTTGGATGGATTATCCTTGTCAACGACCTCAATATTCGGAAAGGCCCTGTGACATCCTATAGTCAACCCCTCTAGTTTATCAGCGCTTATGTTATAACTTGCAACTACCTTGTACTCCTCACCCTTGTCGTCAAGAAGCATCAAAAAACAAGAAGAATCCTCTTCTATATCACCTAATTTTTGAGTTATAAAATTCAATACTGTCGTAAGCTCTGTTGAAGAGGAGATGAGATTGCCTACCTGTAAAAGTCCGGACAAGGCAATGACCTTCTTATTTATCTCAACATTGATCAATTTTGTCCTTTCTCCGTATGCCCTTAATTCCTCTATGTTATCCCTTATCTTCTTTGTCATAATATTTAAAGAGGCACTGAGGTCTCCTATCTCGTCTTCACGTTTGACATCTATCACCTCTGATACATCGCCCTCTGCTATAACCCTGGCCTGGCCTGCTATCTTGACAACAGGGTCAATCATCTCTTTTGTAAGATATAGCCCCAATATGGAAATAATTAGAGATATCATGAGTATAAAACTTATATTACCTAAGGACAGCCCAAAGAATAATCTAATATTGGGGAATATGTATGTTGTAACCAGCCAGAAGCATATCAATAAAGGGATCAGCGACATCAAAGAAAAAGCGATCATGGTCTTATACCTTAAACTCGTTGGAACCAATGACATCTTTTTAAAAAAACTTATCATTTTGGCCTCCATTTCGTGATCCCGATCCGCCTTGGGCGGAGAGGGATCTTTATTAGCACAACAGCATAGCTTCTACAGCCAGCGGGTGGCTGCAGGAACCCAGCCTTCTCCGCCATAGGCGGACCAGCCTAGGGCTGGAGGCTGTCAGAGCTTAACTTCACAAAATAAGCATTGCAGAAAATGTGAAGTTATATTTGGATAGCACCCGAACTCGGAACTTGTTCAGGACATGGCCCTGAACAATCCCAGTATACATTACAACTAAGGCAAGTTCAAGTTTCTATAAAGCCCCATGGTAAACTATTGTCTCTCTTTTTTAAATAGGCCATTGGCTCAATGCCAGACTCTTCAAAACACTCCTTCCAGAGTTTATAGTCAAAGTGCTCTGTCCATGCCTGAAGCCTTGCGCCTTTTCTCCAAGCCCGATACAAAACCTCTCCTACCTTCTTATCGCCTCGTGATAAAATAGCCTCTATTATACTCATCTCTATATTATGAAAATCTATCTTAAAATTTCCCTTTGCCCTCTGCTCTCTGCTCTTTGCTATCAGATATTCTTTCTTAAGCCTCAATGTATTAAGATCATCCATGCCTTCGTTCTCAAACCCTGAATGAGGCTTTGGTATAAATGGAGATATGCTGAGAGAAACCTTTTTTATCTTCATTGACAATGAGATGATATCCTCGATATCCTCTTCTGTCTCGCCTGGAAGGCCTACCATAAAATACAACTTTACCTTCTTCCAACCCGACCTGAATGCAAGATCTGAGCCCTCGATTATATCATTGTCTGACATGCCTTTATGCAAAAAGGCCCTTAGCCTCTCGCTGCCTGCTTCAGGCGCAAAGGTAAGCCCTGCTTTTTTAACCGCGGTGCTCTTGGTCCCTCTAAAACTCTTGGCCCGCAAAGACGGCAGTGAAAGTTTAACCCCGCGGTCTTTAAATCTCTCCTCCAATCTTGCAACGAGCTCTTCCAGATAAGGGTAATCGCCTGTGGATAAAGACAATAGAGAAATCTCTTCATAGCCTGTGTTTTTAATCGAGGCCTCTGCTATTTCTATAATCCTTTTCACAGAGCGTATCCTGAGGGGGCGGAATATATTGCACGCCTGACAGAACCTGCACTTGTAGAAGCAGCCGCGCATTATTTCAATGCCTATCCTGTCGTGAATAATCTGGATATATGGCACTACTGGATCTGTGGGAAAATAAGAGATGTCGAAGTCTTTTATGATGCGCTTCTTGATCGTGACTCGTGATTCGCGGTCAGTGATTCGAGGAATGTAGATTCCTTCTATCTTTGAAAATTCTTTAAGTATTTCAATCCTAGAACCTTCAACCTTAAACTTTAAACCTTTAACTATATTCGCTATCTCCACTATCGCCTCTTCTGCCTCGCCGATTACAAAGGCATCTATAAAATCTGACATAGGCAGGGGATTAAACGCGCACGGCCCCCCTGCAATAACAATAGGGTCATTGTCTCCTCTATCACCTGCCCGTACTGGCGCCCCGCCCAGAGCCAGCATATTCAAGACATCTGCAAAACTCATCTCGTACTGCAACGAAAATCCTATAATGTCAAAATCTCTAAGCCTGATTTTACTTTCAAGCGAACATAGTGCTTCCTTCCTGAACCTCATCCTCTCTTCCATGTCGCTCCATGGAGCAAAAAATCTTTCGCAGACAACATCCTCTTCTCTATTTAAAATGCCATACAGGAGCCTCATCCCTAAATGGCTCATCCCGACCTCGTATATGTCTGGAAAACAGAGTGCGAACTTTAGAACGCACTTTCCCCATTCCTTATGCACAGCATTCCATTCTGCATTAATATACCGTCCCGGCTTTAATATATCCAGCATAAGCACACCCCACCCGGCTTAATTTCACAAAATAAGCATTGCAGAAAATGTAAAGTTAACTTATATAGCCAGCGGTGGCAGGACCCGCTGGCCTGACGAAGCAATACTACCCCCGATAACTCAC
>CAYZNX010000029.1:0-10393 GCA_964479825.1 uncultured Planctomycetia bacterium
GCTTAACTTCACAAAATAAGCATTGCAGAAAATGTGAAGTTAACTCACCCATTACGCCTTATAAGTTACGTCGCTTCGCTCCGTAACTTATGGCCTCACTTATTATACCATACAATTTCTTTTGGACAACTAATATTAGTTGCCTCTGTTTCACAAGGATAACTTTAAAATCCTCGAATATTAGATAAATACCTGGGACCAAGAATAGAGTTAAAATAGTTGAAGAAACAATCCCTCCTATAACAGTAATTGCAAGCGGCGACCAGAGTGCCGCAGATTCGCTCCGGTCAAAGGCCATCGGCAAAAGTCCAAGTATAGTCGTAGAGGTTGTCATGGCAATTGGCCTAAGGCGGTCTTTTCCTGCTACAAGTATTGATTTAAGCAGGGTGCCTCTTCCCTCCATTATGCCCATTCTTCTTCTTCGTAAAAAATTCATTCTATCTACTAAAACAATCGCATTATTAACGACAATCCCGGCCAACATAATAGCTCCGATAATCACCCCGCGACTTATAGGATTATGCGTGATCTTCAATGAAACTATTACACCTATTACGCCAAGCGGGACTGACATCATTATTATAAACGGCTGGGAATATGACTCAAAAAGCGAGGCAAGTACAAGATACACTAAAAATATGGTCATCCATAGAACACCATTGGGAAAGGCCCAGAGCTCCTTTTCGTTTTTCAGATTTCTTTCATAATTTCCGCCTATTCTATAGTAATAATCTTTCGGAAATTCCATATCAGATAGATTTTCCCTTATTGCACTTACACCGCTTACCAACGAATACTTTGTTAGAAGGGCAGTGATATGCACAACCCTCATCTTATTCTTTCTCACTATCTCACTTGAGCCTATCTGTGGATTAAAATTTGCAACCTGTTCCAATAATATTGGATTTCCAGCCTTTGAAAAAAGGACTATCTTTCTCAAATCATCCAAGCGCTTTCTGTCCTCTTTTCTCAAACGGGACACTGTCTCTATCTCCCTCGACTCTGTATGATACAGGGTAGCTCTTAGTCCTCTAATTTGAGAATGGAGTGTATCTGCTACATCCTTTACGCTCAGGCCGTAGGTAGCAGCCCTTTCCTTATCAACTATTATGTCCCATTCCGGCCTTCCACTAATCCTAGACATCCTAATATCTTGAAAACCATCCATAGTCCCCATCCTCGTGGCAATAGAAACAGCAAGCTCCTTAAGGATATCATATTCATAGCCATAAAGATCCAGTACTATCTCCTTCAGACCCTTTTCTTCTATCTCTGAAAAATAAATAAATCCGCCTTTATACTTCTGTTCTACTGACCCGACATGGCTACGTATATCATCCATAACAGCCTTGGTTGGACGTGCCCTCTCAGATAGAGGCAAAAGCTTCACGTAAATCTTGCTCGACCAGGGTTCTACCCGCGAAGTAAAGGTCTTTATTTCCGATATACCATCAAGGATTACCTCTATTTCTTTCACCATCTGGTCTGTTACGTCAAGCTTCGCACCTGGCTCCAATTCGACAAATATCGTAAATCTACCTTCCTCTGTGCCAGCCATGAACTCCCTTTCTATCTTGGACCCTGCAAATAATACCATTGCCAGAACAACAAAAGCTGCTATTGTAAATATATAACGTAATCTTAACGCGATATCCAGCAATAGGTTATAGCTGCTTCTGAAATCTAAAGCTATTGATTTTTTAAACATGGATTTCTTGGTCTTGGCAGCAATAGGTATTTTTATCTTATTGGATAGCATAGGCACAAGCGTCAAGGCAACCAATAGAGAACTAAGTAAAGAATAAGTAACAGTAAGCGCGAGGCCGCTCCAGAGCATACGGGTAGCCTTATTTATAAAAACAAAGGGCAAAAAAACAATTATTGTAGTTATAGTAGAAGCGAATATTGCAAGGCCCATCTCAGAGGCGCCGCTTACCACTGCCTGCGTATGATTTCTTTGCCAATCTAAGTTAAACCTTATCGCCTTCTTCTTTTTATCTATGTTATCCAGAACAACGATTGAACTATCAACCAACATCCCAATCCCAAGCGCCAGACCGCTGAGCGTCATGACATTAATGGAAATCCTATGGAAAAACATCAATATAAAAGTGGCCATAATTGATATTGGTATAGTAACGCCTATTATTCCTGTAACCCGCAGTTCTCTCAAAAACAATAAAAGTATAACCGTTGCAAGTATTGCCCCATAAAAGAGTGATTTCTTAACAGCATCTATAGCCTCTTTTATCGTAACCGCCTGGTTTAAAGTCTCTTTTATTATTATATTCTTGTCCAAGCTTCTTTTCAAAATACCGATCTCTCTTTGTATATCTGATACAACCTGTATTGTGTTTGCTGTAGATTCCTTCTGTATATATAGAGAAACTACTGGCTCGATATCTGTCCTCGCATAACTTGTTGGTTCTAAAAATGAGTCCTTAACTTTTGCTATCTCCTTGAGTTTGACAATAGACCCATGGGGCGTAACCAGAATACCTATATCCTCAACATCCTCGAGAGATTTAAACTCTCCTATTATTCTTATTAGATATTTATTTCTGCGCAGTTCAATATCTCCAGCCAATAGATTCAAGTTATTGGCGCCAAGGGAATCAACAACCTGTTCCATAGGAACGCCGTACTGGTACAATTTATTCTTGTCCACCTCCACCAGTATCTTGCGTTCCCTGCCTCCATACACATCTACGTTTGCAACTCCCTCGACGCGCAATATATGCTCCTTCATATCAGTATCAACAATCTTCCTCAGCATCTCAGGTGTATAGCCCTCTCCAGCCACTGCTAAAATCAAGACAGGCGTATCCGATTCTTTATACTGTGCTATTACAGGCTTCTCTATCTCGCGCGGAAGTCTGTCCCTTATTTTTAGAAACTCTTCCCTTACTTCAAGTGCGGCAAAATCCATATTAGTGCCAGGCTCAAATTCAAGCCATATCCTGGATTCTCCTGCCTTTGAAGTAGAATATAGATTTTCTAAATAACTAACTGAACTAAGCGCCTCCTCTATTGGTTTGGTAACCAATGTTTCTACTTCCTCGGGCGGCATGCCGCCTCTTACAGCCACGATTATACTAATATCTCCATATGCTACATTGGGTTTCAATTCAACTGGCAGGCGTGTTAATGACACGAGACCGACAAGGAATATGCCGAGGAATAACATAAATATAGTAACCGGCTTTTTAACTGAAAATTCTGGAAGATTCATTTTAACTCATACCACCTGCCAGGACCGAGCGGCCCTTTAGCAACAAGCATCCCTTTATCTGACAACTCTCTTAAATCCCTTGCTGCCGTAGGCACTGATACATTAAACAACTGTGCATACTCCTTGCGCGTAATCTTTCCAACATCTTTTAAATGTTCCAGCAACTGTTTCTGCCTCCTGTTCAATTCTGGCAATGATATCTCTTCACTGATAGAAGGCCCTGTTTCAGGGATCCGTTCTATCTCACCCTCCTTGGCCTCCTCTTTGATTATGTCTATCTTTATCTTTCGTTTAGATATTACTACTGGCTCAGCCGACAATGGAGAAGGCAATAAAATTATTTTTTTCTCCTTGACCTGCGGCTTTAAGGTCGGTTTAATCCTTGTTAAAAATACTGTCTTCAGAGACAGATCAGGTTCGATAAATCCCGCGACAATGGTATAGGCGCAAGGTATCACAAAAAGCGTAAGAATAGTTGAAATCAAAAGACCGCTCATTACCGTTATAGCCATTGGGCTCTGAAGCTCTGAACCTTCTGCTATACCAAGCGCAAGCGGTAAAAGACCCAATACAGTAGTCATCGTCGTCATTAATATAGGCCTAAGCCTACTCTTGCAAGACTCAAGCAGTGCCTCTGTCAGTTCAATGCCTTTCGCCCGCAAACTATTTATTGAATCTATCAAGATAATGCCATTATTAACAACTATTCCTCCGAGTATTATAAATCCAAGGATAACCACAACACTAATATTGGTGCCAGTCAAAAATAATGCGGCGGATACACCTATAAGTGAAAGAGGCACCGTAAACATGATAATAAAAGGCTGCCATAAAGATTCGAATTGAGAGGCCATTATCATATACACCAGAAGTATAGACAATAACAATGCAAACCTTAGCGACCTGAAAGATTCGTTCATCTGCTGGCTCTCTCCTGATAAAGAAATAGTTATGTCTTTGTCTATATCACTAACCCTCTTCACACCCTGAATTTTATCCCTCTCAATCTGTTCTATTAATTCATTAATATCCATTATTACCTTATCCAGTGCCCTGTCCGCAATATTTGCTGTTACAAGAACGGCCCTTTGCTGGTCAAGTGTTTTTATTTCAGTAGGCCCTATTCCTTGCGTTATATAAGCCACCTCTGAAAGCGGCACGTTGACACCGAGTGGCGAATGGACAAGGATATTTCTTGCCTGCGAGAGGCGAGAGCGGTCTTCCCTTCTTAATCTAACTCTTACATCTGTCTCTCTGCCTTCCTCTTTAAATCTGGTGGCAACCACTCCTTTGATAGCGGTGTGGGCGGCCTGGGCTATCACACCTGTTGAAAGATTATACAACGCTGCTTTATCTTTCAAGATATTCACCTTTGTCTCAGGAGAAGGCATGGTAAGACTCGTGCGAACCCCATAGATACCCTTTATCCTTGAAATACCATCCTTAACATAATTGGATATCTGCCCGATCTTCTCTAAATCCCTTCCTTTTATCTCAACAACAATAGGCGCTGAGCCCTGAAGCGCTGTCTTAAAAACGCTTTCCTGCAAGACATATTCTATCTCTGCCCCTTCTAAATTCGATCTATCTAATTTTTGTTTTAATCTATCTATTATCCGGGAGGTCGAAGGCATTTCTTTTTCTTTTTTTAGATTAACAATAATTTGAGCCTGGTGAGAACCCATAGTTTCAAGACCCTGGGCATAATCTTTTTTTTTGCTAGAACCGATATTTACAGTTACGCCTTCAGTAACCTCTGCATCAAAAAGTATCTTTTCAATCTTCATGATTGCCTTGTCAGTCGTCTCTAATCTCGCGCCGCTCGGCATATTTACTTTCATAATAAATTCGCGCTGGTCTACCTTTGGCATAAATTCCTTGTCTATAAACAAAAATAAACTAACAGCCAAAATAAATACTATAAAAACAATTATTAAAAAAAATTCTTTATATCTCAATACGACCGGAAGGACCCTGGAATAAACATGCTCAAATCCAAATATGTGTTTCTGTGTCCGGACCCCTGTCTTAGCTATAGGTCCTGATGTCAGACGCACCGCGTTACCCTTCCCTCCCATAATGACAAAACAGGGGATTAAAGAAAGTGCGAGTATCAATGATGCCGATAGCGAGAAGGTAATAGTAAATGCCAATTCTTTAAATAACTGACCTGCAACTCCGACAACGAATACCATTGGCAAAAACACAGCAACCGTAGTTAACGTAGAGGAAAATATAGCGCCTGATACCTCACTCGCTCCATATTTTGTGGCCTCTATGATATTCTTATTTGTAAAATGGCTATAGATATTTTCAATAACAACTATTGCGTTATCCACCAGCATCCCTATGCCCAGCGCAAGGCCGCCTAAAGAAAGCATATTTAATGTTATTCCATTAAAATACATAAGACTGAAGGCAACCATGATCGAAATAGGCATTGAGAACGCTACTATCAATGACGCCTTTATATTCCTTAAAAAAACAAGGAGCACCAAAAACGCCAGTATCCCGCCTTGAACTGCAGCCTCCATAACGCCGCGTATGGATCCCTTAATGAATATTGACTGGTCATAGACGATGTTAACCTCCATCCCGCTGGGCAGTTCTCTTCCTATGCCTTCAAGTCTCTCAGCTACCTTTTTAGCAATCTGTAAGGTATTGACCCCTGCCTGCTTCTGTACTGATATTGATATATTCTCTACCCCATTATAACGTGATATACTCATCCTATCCTGAAATGTGTCTTCTATCTTTGCGATATCTCTCAGATATATAAGCCGCGGTTCTTTTTTTGAGGAAATATGCTGGCCTCGCTCTAAACCCGAACCCTGTTCTAGCCCATCATTGCCCACAACTGTCTCTGCTATCTCAGGCACGACTTTAAATTCTCCCATTGTCCTAATAAGGTATTCATAAAAATGTTCTTCTATCGTGCCGGCAGGATAGTTCAAATTTGCAGATTTTAACGCAGAGACTATTTCTGTAATCGAAATACTGGAGGCGTGCAGCCTTCCAGCATCCACCGAAACAAGGATCTCTCTTTCTAATCCACCACTTATATTACATGAGGCTACCCCTTCTACCTTCTCAAGTTCATCTTTGATAAATTTACGAGAAAGCCTCAAAAGTTCGATGGGAGGCTTGTCTCCTGTAACGCTCAATGTCATAACGGGCAACTCAAACGGATTAAACTTCATGACTATGGGGTCTCTGGATCCAAAAGGAAGCCTTTCTTTTATGAGATCTATCTTCTCGCGTACCGCCAATGAGGCGAAATCCATATTGGTGCTCCAGTTAAACTCTGTAGTAACAATAGATATCCCTTCCTTAGAAATAGAACTTATGCGCTTCAAACTGCTCACAGTACCAACTGCCTCTTCTATTATCTTGGTAATAAGCGTTTCTACTTCTTCTGGGGCTGCATTTTCATATGACGTGACTATAGTAAGTTGTGGATATGTTATGGAAGGAAATAGTTCCCGGGGGAGTTTTGTCAAGGATATGAGGCCTAACAAAACCACGCCGAGGAAAAACATGGATACAGTTACAGGCCGGTTTACTGAAAATTCTGGAAGTCTCATTTTAGACCATAGACAATAGACTATCGACCATAGACCTCTTTTTCAAAATTTTCCGAAGGAAAATTTTGGTCTTTAGTCTATAGTCTATGGTCTATAAGTCCAATCTAATCTTTATTCCTCTATAATACTCTCCTGAACCTCTATAATGTCTACAGGCATACCATCCTTAAGTTCCTGCGGCGTATCAGTTACTACTAATTCACCCTCATAAAGCCCTGTGGCTATTACAGTATAATCTGTAGTCACATATGCCACCTCCACGGGCCTGGAAGAAACAGTATTGCCTTCCTCAACAGTAAAAATTTCATAACCCTCATCAGACATATTTAGACTTAAACTAGGGACAACTATTGCATTGCTAAATTCAGCTACAGTAATCATGGCCCTCGCAAACATACCTGGCAATAACAATGCGTCTGGATTTTGGATCCTGACTTTTACGGTTAGCGTCCTTGATTTTCCTTCAATAACAGGGAAAACATAATCCACTGTCCCTGTAAAGCCCTCACCAGGATAGGCATCTACGGTTGCCTTTACGTTTTGACCAAGGGTAATCTTGTCAATATCTTTTTCAACTATACCAAGTTCAACAAATACCTCGCGCGTATCATAGAGTATCCCAATCTTATCATGCGGCGTTATAAATTCTCCAACCTCTCTATCCCTGGATCCTAAGACGCCTTCACGCGGCGCATAAAGGTCTGTCTTCCTGTATTCACCTTCCGCAGACTTAAGTTCAACCTCAGCTGACACAACCTGAAGCTCTGCGCTTCTAGCTTCTAATTCCACCTCTTCTAATTTTGCCTTTATAAGCCCGCCTATATCGTAAAGGTCTTTAAAAATCTGCAGCTTCTTCTTTGCCGCAAGTGCCTGCACCCTGATAGACTCTAATTTACTTTTAGCATATTCCACTTTCAATTCTGCATCCTTTTTATCCAGTGAGGCTATAAGATCTCCTTTATATAGAACATCCCCCTCTCTGAAATTAATAGATTCTATCACGCCATTGATTTCAAATTTAAGTTCTATCTCCAAGGCGCCTTTTACGGTTCCTAAGACAGGGAGTTCATCCTTAAAATCTGTGTAACTTACTCTAAAACATCTTACCGGGATCGCCTCCTTCTCTGGGCCTGAATCAGACGTTGGAGCCGGCACCTCACTCACATCCTTCTCTTTCTCTTTTATGATTCCGGGAATGAGTATGTTTTTGAGCGGCATTTTCCTATACAATGTAATACCCCAGATAATAACAAAACCTGCCAGCCATATAAAGATAAAACCGATAAGAAATCTCTTTGTCTTCTTCTTCATATAATAACAAATTCCTGTTTAATATTAATGCAGCGGTTCTATGTTTTTCGCCACAGTAAAGGCCCCCTCATCTAAAAACAATGCATATCCTGTTGCCTTATTTAATCTTGCCATGGACTGATAGAGGCTTCCTATGGCCTCAACAGCAAACGATTTCTCATCTGTCAAGCTCATATATGCCTGCAGAAGCTCTGAATATGATATATCATTTAACTGTGCACGCACCTCTGCTATCTTTAATTCCTCCTCTTTGTATCTGATCTTATCTATATTGGATCTAATCTGGACCAGCCCCTTCTTGTAGTTTAAGTAAGATTCTTTTACTTCTTTAACTATAGCGGCTTTTAAGTTTTCCAGCTCATCCCTTGCCTTTTTCGCTGCAATCTCGCTTGACTTCCTCTCGGAAAAACCCTGAAGATTATTCAATATCCCGAATTCTAATGACTTGCTGATAGACTGTGTCCTTGTACTTACGCCATGTTTCTGGCTTGTCTGGTCTTCTGTATACGAGGAAGATAACGTATTGCCGCCTAATGGTTTTGTAACCTTTATGCCTAGATACCAATCTTCACCGAGCTCCAGCGTCTCAGTTTCAAATGCCCCTC
This sequence comes from uncultured Planctomycetia bacterium, assembly GCA_964479825.1. Taxonomy (GTDB): domain Bacteria; phylum Omnitrophota; class Gorgyraeia; order Gorgyraeales; family Gorgyraeaceae; genus CAYZNX01. Next base: position 8,733 of record CAYZNX010000029.1, read on the forward strand.
CTGACCTGCCATAGGAACCAGTGAGGTCCACCTTCATCTGATCCTTGCTTAAAGCCATCTTATGCTCGAGGTCATTAAATTCCAACATATATTCTCTTGTCTTAAGGTCAGGTCTGTTCTTAAAAGCAAGCTCCATGCACTCCTCTAACGTCATCCCTATATCCTGCACTTCATAGTATGCCGGATCTAATAAATCTACCTGCTTGATGTCCAGCAAATCTTCAAGGCCTTCTGAATCGTCCATGTTCATTGCCTGGGCCAACGCAAGTTTGGCCATAGTAGCATCATTTTCGCTTGAAAATACTTGATACGCAATCTGCTTTAATAAAGAATCTACCTGAAGGAATTCAGCCTTGGTGCTCAGCCCAATTCCGAATCTCTTCTTTGCAATATCAAAAATCTCATGCGCCTCTTCTAATAAGTCCCTCTGTAACCTAAGGTTTGATTTGTCAGATAAATAAGAATAAAATGCGGCCTCTACTTCTAATCTCAAATCCTGCAGGACCTTGTTGTAATTATTCTCTGATGCCTTCATATTGGCCACTGCCTGGTCAACAGCATATTTTAAGCGCCAGCCGTAATAGAGTGGGTATTCTATCTTGACTTTATATTCCTTGTCTGTAAAATCCTGCGTTGTTCCTGTAGTCTTACCTATAGTCTCAAGATAATTCAAACTTGCAGCAGGAAAAAGTGAACGCCTGGCTTCCCTTATCTTTAACCTTGCAAGCTCTACTTCATCCAGGGCTATCTCTGAAGCTGCATGATTTTCAACTGAGATATCAAGTGCCTGTCGCATTGCAAGACTGGCTTCATAGCTATCTGTAGGAGAAGCAAGACGCGTTGTTTCCTGTTTTTTATCCGGACATTCAACTCCAAATATTATAGGCACATCTATCCACATATCATCTTCTCCGAGTGCCTCTGGAAATGGGCTATACCGGTCTTGCACCCAAGCTGCCTTTACGCAATAATTGTCAAGCGTCTCATTGCCAGAGGATTCAGCAACATAAACATCCTTCAATTCACCCCATGGAGAAAGTAACATCCTTAACACTACCTCGCCTGTTAAGTTAGATACAAGTTCGGCCTCGGAAAGTCTAACAGAACCATATATCTCATTTGATAAGGATACGATATAGTTAGATATTGACTCTATTTCTGGCTGGATAGAAAATGATACGGTGTGATACGATAATATAACTGTTGATATTACAATGAGATATAATAATACGATACGCTTCTTTACCATTTCTTCTCCTGGTAAGCCAGAAGTATATCATATTATTACCCTTTTGTCAATATAAGGATATAAAATTTTGATATGGTTTTGATACGGTTCTGTATCTCAGAGCATGTTTCTAGATAACTTGTGAGTTATCAGGGGTGAGGGAGATCCTTCGTCGCTTCGCTCCTCAGGATGAGGGGTCGGGAAACAGATGAAAAACACCCGACCCCTCAATTAACCCTTTAGGGTTTCATTGCGCAGACAGCCTGAAGGCTGGATTCCTGAGCAAAAGCAGGGCCTGATAAATCAGGCAACTACAATCCGTAATGTAGTTGCCCAATTCATTGGGCAAGACAGCCTAAAGGCTGGGTTCCAGCACAAATAACTTCACATTTTGTGCAATGCTTATTTTGTGAAGTTAAGCTCTGACAGCCTC
>CAYZNX010000030.1:0-10343 GCA_964479825.1 uncultured Planctomycetia bacterium
GGCAGACAGGACCCGCTGGCCTTAGAGAAGCAATATTACCCACGTTAACTCACCGATTACCCCTCGGGCAGAAACTTTCTGCAGATTTTTCTTGATCCTGATCCGCCTTGGGCGAAGAAGGATCTTTATTAGCACAACAGCATATTTTGAGATTAAAGAGGGTGAGATAATTTCCTATGCTATCAAGGAAAAATTCGTCTCGTTAAATTTTTCGCTTGAAAACGCAGTCCCTGCTTGTTATAATAGCTCGTTATGACAATTGACCTATCGAGCATCTGGGACAAAATCCTTGAATATACAAAAGAGGAGCTAGGGGAGAGGGTATTCGAAAACTGGTTCAGCCAGACCAGGTTGTCGTCAATCTCAGAAGAATGCCTAATCATAGAGGTCCCGTCTAATTTTTTTAAGGACTGGATACACGACCATTATCGCGACATATTAAACATTTCTATATTAAAGACTATCGGCAGGGTCATGCCGGTAAGATTCGATGTAAATGAAGGTCGTGGCAAAATAAACACTGGCTCTCCAAAACAACAAATTTCAACAGAGCGGCCTGCGCCCAAAAAACCTTTCTATTTGAATCCAAGATATACCTTTGAAGGATTTGTTGTAGGCCCATCCAACCGATTCGCGCATGCAGCTACTACGGCCATAGCTGAATCCCCTGCCAAGGCGTATAATCCACTGTTCATCTATGGCGGGGCTGGACTCGGAAAGACACACCTAATGCAGGCGGCTTGCCATTATATGTCTGAGATGCATAAGGATTTAAAACTATTTTACACAACGAGTGAAAGCTTTACCAACGAGCTTATTAATGCAATACAAAACAGGACCACACCCAGGTTCAGGGAGAAATACAGGAATGTGGATGTCTTGTTGATAGATGACATACATTTTATAGCTGGGAAGGAGGCCACCCAGGAGGAATTCTTCCACACATTCAACGCCCTTTATGATGCCCATAAACAGATAGTGTTGTCTAGCGACAGGGCGCCGAAGACTATCCCGGGATTGGAAGAGCGGCTTGTCTCAAGGTTTGAGTGGGGGCTTGTTACAGATGTTCAGCCGCCTGATTTTGAAACACGCATAGCAATACTTAAAAAAAAGGCGGAAAGGAATCTTGTAACATTGCCTGAGGATACCATGTATTTTATGGCCGAAAAGATAAAGTCTAATATCAGGGAGCTTGAAGGCGCGTTGATAAAAATAGTTGCTTATGCCTCATTAGAAAACAAGGCAATAACGCTTGACCTGGCAAAAGAGGTCTTAAAAGATGTCCTTATAGAAGGAGAGAGAAGAATATCGGCGGAGCTTATCCAGAAAAAAGTAGCTGGTTATTTTGATATAAAAATTTCTGATTTAAGGGCAAAAAAGAGGCATAGGCAGGTGGCATACCCTAGACAGGTTGCCATGTATTTAACAAGGGAGTTGACAAACCTGACGCTTCCAGATATTGGTGAGTGTTTTGGGGGCAGGGATCATTCTACGGTTATTCATGCCTGTGACAAAATACAAAAAGACTTAAAAAAGAACCAAAATGTTAAAAACATGATAAATCGTCTAATGTTAGAAATAAATAGTTAAGATTGTTAATAACTTATCATGATCTGTGGATAGTTTTTATGATGTAACTATAGTAAATTAATTGGGTTTTAATAATCTTAACATATTAACAAAATTTATTATTAATTCTACTTAATTTAAGTAAAATAAATATTAGTGATAAAGCATTGGTTGACAAACATGAGGGGGTAAAATGAAGATAAAAGCAATTAAAAATATCTTAATAGAAAATATTCAAAATATCCAAAATATTATATCAGCAAGAAGCAACCTCCCAATTCTTTCTAATATATTAATAGAAGCGGATAAGAATAATATATTACTAACAAGTACCGACCTTGATATAGGCATAATATCAAGGTTTGCATCAGAGGTTGAGGAGGAGGGTTCTATAACTGTTCCTGCCAAAAGATTTAGTGATATCATAAAGGAGTTGCCCGACGAGGACATACTAATAACTACAATGAAAAACAACTCCGTAAGCATAAAATGTGGCAAGTGTTTCTTTAAACTCTTGGGATTGCCAAAAGAAGACTTCCCAAAACTCCCAGAGCTTAACAACAAACCTCATACAGTAATTAATCAGGCGGTTTTAAAAGACATGTTAAGCATGACCTGTTTTTCTATGTCTCGCGACGAATCAAGGTATGTACTTAATGGCGCATTATTTTTATTTAAATCCAATCACTTGACGATAGTGGCAACCGACGGTAAAAGACTTGGTTTAATCAAAAAAGACCTAACCAAAGAGGTGACTGACAAATCTATTATTGTCCCTTCAAAGGCCATATACGAACTAAACAGGATCTTAAAGAACGAAGGAGAGGTAGATATAATATTCACCGAGAACCATGTAAGGTTTGAATTAGGAAACATTACCATCATCTCGCGTTTAATAGAAGGAGAGTTTCCCAATTACTCTCAGGTTATTCCAGGTCAAACAGAGGAAAAAATCTCAATAAACAGGGAGCAGTTTTTGTTAGGGGTTAAAAGAGCCGCCTTACTAACAACACAAGACTCCCAATCCATAAAGATAGACTTATTAAAAAACAGGATGGTGGTTTCAAAATCTAGCCCAAACATTGGAGAGGCAAAAGAAGAGATTGAAATTGTTTATAATGGCCATGAAATTACAATAGGTTTTAATCCGCATTATCTAATAGATGTCCTTAAGGTGATACCCAAGGAGGAGCTCAATATTGAGATCTCGGGCCCCGAGAAACCAGCAGTGATAAGAATAGACGACTGGTATGTTTATCTGGTGCTGCCAATGCAGTTGGTATAAATATAAGTTAAGCCCTTAACTTCACAAAATAAGCATTGCAAAAAATGTGAAGTTATGAGATATCTGTATAGTAATGAGAAAGAAAATAAAGACGCCGGAGGGAATAAATAACATACTGTGCAATGTTATTAGAAGAATAGAGAAACAAGGACCCGGGAAGAAAGAAAAGATACTTAATGCGTGGCAGGGCATTGCAGGAGAACCCGCCTCTTGCCACTCAAGGCCGGTAAGCATAAAAAGGAAAATCTTGACTGTAGAAGTAGATAGCTCTACCTGGCTCTACGCACTGAGTTTAAAAAAGAAAGGCCTGCTGACCGGCATCAACAGGGAGTTGGGGCAGCACGAAATAGAGGACATAAGGTTCAGGATGGGAGACATCTTGTAATGGCAAAAGAGAGTAGAGACTCGCAAGAAGGCAAATATGATGCGCGGACCATTCAGGTCCTGGAAGGCGTGGATGCTGTAAGAAAACGGCCTGCGATGTATATAGGAGATGTGGCCACAAGGGGCCTGCATCATCTGGTCTATGAGGTGGTGGACAATTCCGTGGATGAGGCTATGGTCGGTTATTGTAAGAACATAATCGTCACTGTGCACGTAGACAATAGCGTTACTGTTGTTGATGATGGACGGGGCATCCCAGTAGATATGCACAGGACCCAGAAGAAACCCGCGGTTGAGGTCGTGCTGACGACACTGCACGCAGGCGGTAAATTTGACCACAGGTCCTACAAGGTATCAGGCGGTTTGCACGGCGTTGGTGTAAGTGTTGTAAACGCGCTTAGCGAGTGGTTAGAGGTTGAGATAAAAAGAGACGGGAAGGTTTATCATCAGGAATTCGAAAGGGGCAAGACCGCCTCAGGGCTCACTGTGATAGGTAAGGCAAAGACAACAGGAACCACTGTAACCTTCAAGGCAGACAAGGATATTTTTGCGTGCCCGATAGAATATTCATATGAGACCCTTTCCAACCGCCTCAGGGAGCTCGCCTTTTTAAATAAAGGCCTAAGGATAAAATTAGAGGACGAGACGAAAGACAAAGAAACAGAATTCCAGTTTTCAGGCGGCATCATATCTTTTGCGGAACACCTCAACAGAAACAAAAATCCTCTTCACAAAAATGTGATCTATTTTTCAGGCGACAAGGAAGGGGTCTCTTGCGAGCTCGCGCTCCAATATAATGATGGATACGCAGAGAATATATTCAGCTTTGTAAATAACATAAACACCATTGAGGGAGGCACCCATCTCAGCGGCTTTAAATCAGCCCTCACAAGGACCGTAAATCAGTACTGTAAGACTAAAAACGTGCTGAAGAGTTCAGACGACGTGTCGATCTCAGGGGAAGACATAAGAGAAGGCCTGACCGCAATCATAAGCATTAAGGTACCAGACCCGCAGTTTGAAGGACAGACAAAGACAAAGCTTGGCAATAGCGAGGTAGAAGGCATTGTCGCCTCTATAGTAAACGATTGCCTGGGTTCTTATTTTGAAGAGCACCCATCAGTTGCTAATAAGGCCATTGAAAAGGCAATCCTTGCGGCGCGGGCAAGGGAGGCGGCCAGGAAGGCAAGGGAGCTTACGCGAAGAAAAGGGGCGCTTGAATCCACGTCTTTGCCAGGAAAACTCGCTGACTGTTCTGAGAGAGACGCGAGTCTGTGCGAACTATATATTGTTGAGGGAGATTCAGCAGGAGGCTCCAGCAGGCAGGGCAGGGACAGGCGATTTCAGGCAATACTGCCTATAAAAGGAAAAATTTTAAATGTGGAAAAGGCGCGGCTTGACAAGGCGCTCGCCAATGAAGAGATACGCACCATAATAAGCGCGCTTGGGACCGGGGTAGGAGAAGAATTTAACATTGAAAAACTAAGATACCATAAGATTATATTTATGGCTGATGCTGATAGTGATGGATCGCACATACGCACGCTACTTTTGACGCTTTTTTTCAGGCAGATGCCTCAGCTCATAGAAAAAGGCCATGTCTACATTGCCCAGCCGCCTCTTTACAAAGTAAAACGAGGCAAGCGAGAGGAGTACATAGAGACAGAAAAGCACATGAATAGCTTCCTGTTTGAGCTTGGCATAGAAGGCTTGACCTTGACGCGGGCAAAGGATAAAAAGAGTTTTAAGGATAAGCAGCTGAAGGAGTTATTAGACTTACTGTTAGAATTCGACAAGCTGTCTTCCTCTATAGAAAGACGTGGAGTGAAATTGTCAGAATATATGTCTTTTAGGCATAAAAAGACCAAAAAACTACCTATTTTTATGGTCAAAGTGGAGGATTCTGCCCAATTCTTATACGATGACAAAGAGCTTGCAAAAGCAATAAAAGACCTAGAAACAGAACATGGCAAGGAGCTTGAAATAGCTGAGAAGAGCGATAATGTGGTGGAGTTTTATGTTGCAAGGGACCTTGAGAAGATTATTGAAAGGATAGAAAAGATGGGATTTCAGATAGAACAGGTTTATTCTCAAGAATCAGGCACGAAGAAAAAAGTATTCAGGTTGACATCAGAAGATGACGACAAAGAGCTTGATACGCTTAAGGAGTGCCTGGACTATGTCCGGGAGATTGCCAAAAAAGGGCTTTCAATACAGAGATACAAAGGCCTTGGCGAGATGAACCCTGCGCAGCTATGGGAAACCACCATGGACCCTGCGACCCGGACGCTTCTAAAGGTTACGCTTGAGGATGCTGTTGAGGCCAACGAGATGTTTACTGTGCTCATGGGTGACCAGGTTGAACCCAGGAGGGAGTTTATTGAAAAGCATGCGCTTGAGGTGAGGAATTTGGATATATAATGCCATCAGAGAGGCAATCTATGTCAAGAAAGTCAAAATCGAAGGTTGATGTATGGCTTGAGAGAGAGATTGGACATAAAAGAAAGGCTCTTGAGAGTGCTTCAAGGCATTTTGATAAGAGCGATTCTTTGACAGTAAACACGTTGGAAGCAGTATATGGGCAGGAAAGTAGTTTTGGCACTATGCTGGGAAAGCGCGGCGCAACCAGCGCAGCTGGTCATTTTGGGTTAGAAAAAGCTACTGCTGAGGAGTATGGTTTAACTGTCTCCAAAGAGAATGACCAGCGTTTTGATATTGATTATGCATCCTCAGCGGCGGCACGATATCTGAAAGATCTCAATACTATTTTTGGTAAGAGGACAACGTTATTAAATGACGTAAAGAGTGTTCCTGTCAAAAATATATCTGAGCGGGAAAAGTTTGTTCTTGGTGCCTATAATGGTGGCGAAGGGCGTATTGCACGTGCTCAGCAAGAGGCTCAGAAAGCAGGCAAGAATCCAGAGAAGTGGAATGATGTTAAGTATTTTTTGAAACTAGCTGGCGCATCGTTAGCTAAGGCAAAAGAAATCATTAAATATGTAGATAAAGTGTTAAGCTATAAGACAGAATTTTCCAAGAAATCCAAAGCCGATAGAAATGTAAAAAAGAAAAAAGGAAAGAAACCAGGATATCGTTGCACAGAAGGGCATTGGCGCACCATTGATGGCCGCCCTGTATTTATATGCGATTAGAAGGCAGTATTATAAAAATCTTTGTTGTTTTTTGTCTTGTTTTCTCGAGTGCTTTTGTATCGGATTGTCACGCAGAAAGTCCAGATGAGATATTCGGCAATATGACGTATATGATTGGTAATGAGTATTATGCTGACAAAGTAAAATTGGCAGGGGGTAAGCGTGAGGTGCTGAGATATCTTTATGTATATTATGAAGATAAATATGTTTATGGCGATTTTAATAATGATGGACTAAGAGACGCGGCAGTTATTATTGCAGAGAGCGGCGGAGGCAGTGGACATTTTCGTGAGTTAGCATTTTTAATAAATGATGGCACGCAGTTTGTTCATGAAGCATCGTGTTATTTGGGAGACAAAGTGATTATCGACTCGCTAAAAGAACAAAAAGGCAAGGTTATTGTTGAGATGTTGGTTCGTGATGAAAGTAGATGGGCCGAGGCCGTGATGAAACGTGTAAAAAATACATATGAATACTCTGGTCCTCAGGCATGGGGCGAAGGACTGGATCTGCCCGACAAAGATATACAAGTTTTTTTAAATGCTGATGAAGATTCACAAAAACTTTCTATAGCTGATTTATATGAATCCGGCATTGTCGATGAAATTAAACGGAATTTAATATATTCTTCTATGGCGATTGGAAAATGCTCGAATTGCAGAGTGCCAGAGCCCCCGCTCTTAAATTCACAGGAAATTATAGAATATAAGTTTTTAGTCATTGAGCAGATTTCGGAATCCGGGGGCGTAGAAAATGTTTATATAGCCATAGATTCAAATCCAATGCGTTATTTTAGATTATCGATGTATCCAGAAGGCGCAGGCACATATCAAATGCGTTTTTTAAAAGAAGTGACCGTAATGGCGCAAGAAGAGTTTTTTATTTATCTTAGGACTGGTCTTAAGGGGCTCTGGGAAGATTTTTGATAGGGTTAATTATATGTACACGCAGAATGAAAAGTTGTTGCCGGTTTACATCGAAGACGAGATGAAGAATTCCTACATCACTTACGCGATGAGCGTAATTGTAGGAAGGGCCCTGCCCGATATCCGCGACGGTCTAAAGCCAGTGCACAGGCGTATTTTGTACGTGATGAGAGAGCTGGGCCTCGAGCACAATAAGCCGTATAAGAAAAGCGCTCGAGTGGTAGGTACAGCGCTTGCTCAATACCATCCACATGGAGATATGGCTGTGTATGATTCTTTGGTGAGGATGGTGCAGGATTTTTCATTGAGATATCCTCTTATCGACGGTCAAGGAAATTTTGGTTGTTTCACAAAAGATACCGAGGTCCATCTTGCTGATGGCAGGACTCTTGATTTTGGCCAGCTCATAAAAGAAGCCAAGAAAGGAAAGAAAAATTACGCTTTTACCTTTAATCATGTTACTCAAAGAATAGAGATAGCTGAGATCAAAAAACCAAGGCTGACCAGAAAAAAAGCAAAGATCGTCAAAGTTATTTTAGATAATGGCGAGGAGATCAGGTGTACCCTAGATCACTCCTTTATGTTGAGAGATGGTACTTATAAAAATGCCAAAGACTTGAAACCCAACGATTCTTTGATGCCGTTGTATACAAAGCTTTATAACGAAAAAGAAGACCCCAATCTGAAAGGATATGAGATTCTTTATCAACCAATGCAAAATAAGTGGGAGTTTACTCATCATTTGTCAGACGCATGTAATTTGGAAAAAGGTGTTTATAAAAGGTCTACAGGTAAGATACGCCACCACATAGATTTTAATAAATTAAATAATAATCCTGATAACATTCAAAGGATTCAATGGCGAGATCATTGGGGCTTTCACAAAGAAATTGCTTCATGGCGACATAAGAACGATTCAGAATATGTGGAGAAACTTGCGAAAGGAAGGGAAAGATTTTGGGCCAATTCTAAAAATCGCCAGCGTGCTTCTAAGGTTCGATCAGAATGGAATAAAAAAATGTGGCAGAACCCTGTTTATCGAGAAGAAATGGCAAAGATTTTTAAGAGAGCGTGGAATGATCCTGAATACCGCCAAAGAATGATAGAGCACTCAAGTAGAAATCTAAAGAACCGGTGGAAGAAGAAAGAGTTTCGTGATTTATTAAGCAAATTGAAATCAAAAGAGCTTAAGAAAAGGTGGCAGGACGAACAATATAGGGATTTTATTGCTGAGATTACCAGGAAGACATCGTTAAAGATATGGTCTGATCCTAATCATCGGAAATATATGTCAGGGTTAGCTAAAGAGCGTTGGCGAGACCCTGTTTACCGGAAGAAACAAATAAATAGAATAAAGAAAGCATGGAAAGATCCTTCATATCGGTCGAAGTTTCCTGCCAGCCACTTTAGCGAAATGGCAAATAAATTATGGGAAGATCCATTGATGCGGGAATTCCATAGAGAGAAAGCTGTGCGGCAATGGCAAGACGACAAATTTGCCAAGAAGGTTATAGAATGCATAAAGAAAAACAATAGACTTCGCTTGCAAGAGAATCCTAATTTTATGAAAGAATTGACTGAAAAAGCAAAGGTTTCTCTACGAACAAAATGGAGAGATCCTTTATATAAGGAAAGGGTCGTTAAAAGTAAGATTCTAGGGTTTGTGGGCAAGCTTTTAAAAACACAAGAGGCGGTTACTCCTGAAATCTATGAAAAGATGAGGACGAATAATGGCCTGCCCAATATTCAAAACGCCTTGAATTATTTTGCTGATTTTCAAGAAATAATTAATGAGGCAAGAACAAAACATAACCATAAAGTAAAGGCAATAAAAGTTCTTACAAAAAGAGAAGATGTTTATGATTTGACAATAGATGAGACCCATAATTTTGCTTTGGCAAGCGGGGTGTTCGTTCACAATTCAGTTGATGGAGACGCAGCAGCTGCTATGCGGTACACCGAGTGTCGTTTAGCAGCCATAGCAGATGAACTCCTTGAGGATATAGACAAGGACACAGTGGACTTTGTTCCGAATTTTGACGAGTCCCTGCAGGAGCCGAGTATCTTGCCAGGCCGTTTGCCGAACTTATTGGTAAACGGCTCTAGCGGAATTGCGGTTGGCATGGCTACCAATATCCCGCCGCACAATCTTAATGAAATAGTGGACGCTGTTATTAAAACCATAGATGAACCAGACATCGCCATTAAGGAGCTGATGAAGATTGTGAAGGGTCCTGATTTCCCAACAGGCGGGATTATTTGCGGCAGGGAGGGGATAAAAGAGGCCTATGAAAAAGGCAGGGGTCTTATAAAGGTGCATGCAAAGGCAGCCATAGAGACGCAAAAAGGAGACAAGGAGTCCATTATAATTACAGAGATACCATATCAGGTCAATAAGTCAAAGCTTATAGAGAATATTGCCAACTATGTCCAGGACAAAAGAATAGAAGGCATATCAGATATCAGGGACGAGTCAGACAGGGAGGGCATGAGGATAGTTGTTGACCTAAAGCGCGACCAGAATGCACAGATAGTATTGAATCAATTGTATAAGTGCACTCAGATGGAGGACACCTTTGGCATTATCATGCTGGCCCTCGTTGATAATAGGCCAAGGGTATTGAATCTAAAAGAGGCGATAGAGCTTTACATAAAGCATCGCCAGGATATTGTAAGGCGCAGGACAAAGTTCGAACTGGATAAGGCAGAGAAAAGGGCCCACATATTAGAGGGCCTTAAGATTGCCATAGAGCATCTCAATAAGATTATAAAGACCATAAGGGAGTCAAAAGACCCTAAGATAGCAAAGACAGCCCTTATGAATGAGTTTGAACTGAGCGATGTGCAGGCACAGGCTATTTTAGAGATGCAATTGCAGCGGCTGACCGCGCTTGAAAGAGACAAGATAGAAAATGAGTATATAGACCTCATAAAGAAGATAGAGATGTACAAGTCTATATTGAAGAGCGAGAAAAAGATACTGGAGATAGTAAAAAATGAGGCGCTGGAGTTGAAGAAGAAATACGG
>CAYZNX010000031.1:0-10130 GCA_964479825.1 uncultured Planctomycetia bacterium
GGCTGGAGGCTGTCAGAGCTTAACTTCACAAAATAAGCATTGCAGAAAATGTGAAATTAAGTATAGGGGAAAATTTTCAGCTTAAGCGAACACACCTAAAGTTTTGCCTTCTAGTACACTGTAAAATTAGTTTTTAGCGGCAAAATTGCTGTTTTGAACAATAGAAAATCGAAATTAGACCGCAATTGAGCCTTTTTATTTTGTCTATTTTCTATTTTCGATTGCTCAATTGCTCTGTGCGCTGTCATATTAAAAATTAATTTGACAGCGCACTGGATGCGTGAGGCATATCCCCTTTAACCCGCCAATTACTTGCTACCTTGCTAACTCCTTTACAAAAAACACAAAGCCTACGATAATAGAGTTGTGCAAGATATGCACTGCTGCTGGACCAATCAGCGACCCTGTCTTTTCATAAACATAAACAAGAAGTAATCCTAGGACCATTATAGGAAGAAAACCGAGTATATTAGTATGCATAAGGCTGAACAGGGCAGCGCTCAAAAAAGCCGCACCAAGGACCCCAAGGCGCTTTTTTATGGCGCTATACATAAATCCTCTGAAAAAAACCTCCTCAACTACAGGGCCTATAATAGAAACGAATATCGCAAAAAATAAAAGAACGCTATTTCTTTCTTCCCCCATGAATGCCTCAAATACGGGCTGAGGAGGCGGAGAATACCCTGCTATATTCAAGAGCCATACAGACAAAAGTAATACCACAGATAAAAAAGGCAATATAAAAATATAAGAAACTACACCTGAGGCTACATTTTTTAAAAAATGAGAAAATCTTAAACCTAAACTTGTTGTCAGTCTCTCCTTATGTTTTACTATGACAAAATAAAATATCACCATTAGCACCGCTATATCTATAAAAAAGGTATTAAGCATAGCGCGCAGATTTAATCCTATATTAAGCTGAAAGAACCTATAGATAAAGGCCTCTATTACGCCTATTAGATATGCCATAAATATAATGACGATACTAACCCTGATGAGATCTGAAATCCCCCACGGGACAAGCGCCCTGTAGGAAGGAAACCGGAGAAGATCTATGCCTTTACCTTGTAGAAAAAAAACAAGATTTGCGATTAAAGAGCCTATAAATATAAAGGAGCCAAAGGTTATGGAATATCTAAAAAACCTGGCCCTTATATTTTTTGATTCAAGAAAGTCCTTGAGCCTTTCTTCTGTAAGCCCTATCTCTTCAAAGGTCATGTTAGACCAGGACACCTTTTCATCAACATGGAATTTCTCGGAATGGCCTCGGCCCATAAGATTTATGGCCAGAATAAACAAGGTCATGAATATATATAATCTTTCGCGATTAATAAAATTCAACATAATCCAAATAATCTCCTGGCATTGTCTGTTGTAATCTCGCTAACCTCCTCAAGACCTATGCCTTTTATCCGCGAAAGCTCCTCAGCCAGGTATTTAACATAACAGGGCTCATTGCGCATGCCTCGAAACACCTGAGGGGCCAAAAAAGGCGCATCTGTCTCAAGAAGCAGCCTATCCAGAGGCACTATCTTTGCCACCTCTCTCAATCTACCGGCATTCTTAAACGTAATGTTACAAGTAAAGGATATACAGAGGCCCATATCCAGGCATTCCTTGAGGAACACGCTATCCCCTGAAAAACAATGCATCACGCCTTTCACCGGGATATGCATTATATCCCTTAAAATCGCCAGTATATCATTATGGGCATTGCGATTATGCAGTATAACAGGCAAATCCCTGACCCCTGCCTCTCCAAGCAACTTTATAAAAAGACGCCTTTGGCTATCTCTCGAAGAAATATCTTTATAATAATCAAGCCCTATCTCTCCTATCGCTACGACCTTATCTCTCCCAAGTAAATTCTTAAATTCTTCTAAATCCTCATCGCTCACCCTGCCAGCCTCGTGGGGATGGATACCTGCTGCAGCATAGATGAAGTCGTTTTTTCTGGCGAGCTCTATCGAGGTCCTTGTCCCCTCTATGCTTGACCCCACATTGATGATAAAACTGACCCCCTCATCCTGTGAACGCCTTATGACAACCTCTCTGTCTGATTCAAAATCTTTAAAGTCCAAATGACAGTGCGTATCTATTAACATAAGGGAGACATGTCTCTCAGTCTTTTTACTATAGGCGGGATTTCTCTCAAGCAATAATCAACATCCTCTTCTGTATTATCGTAGCCAAAAGAAAATCTTATAGACCCTTGTGAAATATCCGGAGGGATTTTCATGGAGGTTAAGACATGTGAAGTCTCTAAAGAACCTGAGGTGCAGGCAGAGCCAGTCGAGGCATAAATACCCTTTAAATCAAAATTTAGGAGCAATGATTCTCCTTCAATATATCTGAATCCTATGTTAAGGGTGTTTAGGAGGCGGTCTTCTGGATGACCATTCAGATATATCTCATTCAATTCTTTATTTAAACCTTCCAACAGCTTATCTGTGAGTTTCTTAAAGTGCTTGCCTGTCTTCTTCATCTCTCTATTGGCTAACTCTACCGCCTTTGCAAATCCAACAATGCCTGGCACATTTAAAGTCCCTGCCCTCTTCTTTCTCTCATGAGACCCTCCGTGTTGGAAGGCCATAATCTTAACGCCTTTTCTTATATAAAGGGCGCCTATTCCCTTTGGGCCATTAAGTTTGTGTGCTGAAAATGAACAGAGGTCCAGACCAAGCTCATCAACATCCATAGGGAGCCTGCCAAGCCCTTGAACAGCATCTGTATGAAAATAGACGCCATTCTTTTTTGCACGTCTTGCAATCTCCTTTATCGGCTGAATAGTCCCCACTTCATTGTTGGCGAACATAACAGAGATAAGTATGGTATCCTTCCTTATAGAGTCCTCTAACATATCAAGGTCAACAAGGCCATACTTATCAACAGGTATGTGGGTCACCTCAAATCCAAGTTCTTCTTCTATAAACTTGCATGGCTCTAAAACCGCATGATGTTCTACGGCGCTTGTTATCACGTGCCTGCCTTTATCCAGATTGGCCATCGCAATCCCTTTTATTGCAAAATTATTAGACTCTGTTCCGCCTGATGTAAATATTATATCAACTGACTCTGTCCCAATGGCATTCCCTATAATCTCCCTTGACGATTCCACTGCCTTACGGGCTGTCTGGCCTTTTGAATGTATGCTGGATGCGTTTCCATACTCCTTTGTCAGGTATGGCATCATTGCCTCAAGCACCTCTTTGCGTAGAGGCGTTGTCGCATTGTGGTCCAGGTAGACTTGTCTCATGTCCTTACTCCTCGTATGCTCTTTGCTATTGCTCTGTAAAATTAGTCTTTAGTGGCGAATCTGCCGTTTTGAACAATAGAAAATCGAAATTAGACCGTCCGCCACACATATTGGCGGACTCTGTGCGCTGTCGTATTAAAAATTAATTTGACAGCGCACTATTCTATCCTTGGAAACAGCGGCTTGCCTTTTTTAATCCTTGTCCCCGGTCTTGCAAGACCAAATGCTAAATCCTCCAGACTCTTATTATTAGCCTCCTCTCTGCCAAGCTGGCTCAACATCTCATCTGAAGTCAATGGCAAAAAAGGCCATAACGCTACAGATATAACCCGCAACACCTCATAAAGGACATACATCATATCCTTGAGCTCGCCTATCTTATCTTCCCTTGACAACCTCCACGGGGCCTTCTGTTCTATAAATTTATTCGCCGTGTTTACCAATTCCCATATAACAGAAAGCGCCTTGCTGAAGTCTATCTTATCCATCGCTATAATAAGCTCGGGCCTTAATTCTCCTGTCTTCTGAATAAGGGATTTCGTAAAATCATCTTCGGACCCAACATCTCCTCTCTCCGGCAAGGTGCCGGAAAAATATTTTTCTATCATAGATAATGTCCTGTGCAAGAGATTGCCTAAATCATTTGCCAGATCGCTATTTATCCTGGATATAAGAGAATCTTCTGAAAAAGCCCCATCCATGCCAAATGGCACCTCTTTCAAAAGAAAGAATCTGTAGGCATCCACTCCAAATCTATCTACTATATCAATCGGACTGATTATATTGCCTCTCGATTTGGACATCTTGTCCTCGTCTATCTTCCACCAGCCATGGGCAAATATTGTCCTCGGGGGCTCTAACCCGGCGGCATGAAGCATGATAGGCCAGTAAACAGCATGCGGCCTCAGGATATCCTTGCCTATCATATGCACATCAGCAGGCCAAAATTTTTTAAATTTATTATGGTCGTCTCCGTAACCGCACACGCTTATGTAGTTAATAAGCGCATCAAACCAGACATAGGTCACATGGTCTTTGCTGAAAGGGATACTGATGCCCCACGAAAGCCTGGACCTCGGCCTTGATACACAAAGGTCATTTAAAGGGTCCTTAAGCAAGCTCAATATCTCATTCCTCCTTATAAAAGGCAATATAAAATCCCTATGCGAATTAATATAATCTATAAGCCACCCCTGATATCTTGAAAGCCTGAAAAAGAAATTTTTTTCTTTTATATATTGAACCTTTCTTCTGCAATCCGGACAATTTTCATCTATAAGCTGTGTCTCTGTCCAAAAACTCTCGCACGGTGTACAATACCAGCCACTATACTCGCCCTCATAGAGGTCGCCGTTTTTATAGAACGTCTCCAGCAGGCCCTCCACGACCTTCTCATGCCTCTGGTCTGTAGTACGGATAAAGTCGTCGTATAAAATATTGAGCCTTTTCCATAAATCCTTAAATCGTGGGACAACGGCGTCCACAAATATCTCAGGCTCCATGCCCTTTTCTTCAGCTGCTTCTTTTATCTTCTGGCCATGCTCATCGGTACCTGTAGAGAATAAGACATCGTATCCGGAAAGACGTTTAAACCTTGCAAGACAATCGCAGGCTATATTGGTATAGGAGTGGCCTATGTGTGGATCGCCGTTTACGTAATATAAAGGTGTTGTGATAAAGAATTTCATAGTAACCTCTTAGCATAGGGCAAAGAGTATTTGGCTAAAAGCAAAGAGCTAAGAGCAAAGAAAAGTTCTCTCTGCCCTTTGCCCTTAGCTCTTAGCCCTTTGCTCTTTGCTATTTATTATAATCTACCCCTATCTGTCCCCCTTCTTCTAACTCCACAATGACCTTGCGTTTCAACGCATTAACGCTTATGACCTTGCCCTTCCCTGATTTTGTCTTTATCTTCTCCCCTTCCTTTGGGAGCCCCTTAAGATATCTTCTATAATTCTCGTATTCGTACCCCAGGCAACACATTAATCTGCCGCAGCAACCTGAAATCTTTGACGGGTTTAATGGAAGATTCTGCTCCTTTGCCATCCTTATGGTCACTGGTTCAAAACCTTTTAAAAAACTGGCACAACATAAAGGCCTTCCGCAATGCCCAAAACCACCTAACATCCTTGCCTCATCCCTTACGCCTATCTGGCGCAACTCTATCCTCACCTTAAAGATATACGCCAAATCCTTTACAAGGTCCCTGAAATCTATCCTGCCCTCTGCGGTAAAATAAAAGATAAGCTTTGTCCTATCAAAGGAATATTCGGCATCAATCAGCTTCATGTCTAACTTGCGCTCCTGAATCTTACAAAGACAGGTCTGGAAGGCGTTCTTTATACGCCTTCTGTTTTCATTTATCAGCTCCATATCCTCGTCTGTAGCTATGCGTATAATCCTTCTCAATGGCTTGTCCAGCTTTGACTTCAGAATCGATTCTGGCTCGCTTATAACCAATCCATAATCATACCCGCGCTCCACCTCTACTATTACATAATTCCCTGCCTTTGGATGCAGAGAATTTGTATCGTAATAAAGGATATTTCCCACCTCTCTCAATCTGACCTGAACCAGAGAATCCATCTATACCCTCTTCAGTTCTTGTATGGAATTTTTAAAATTCCATACAACTGGGGGAGTTTGAGGGGCCGCAGCCGGCCCCTCAAGGGGTAACAGTGAAGTAACGCGACGAACAGGAGCGTTACGAAACGCCATAGGGGCAAAGCCCCTTTGGAACAACTTATGAGCGAAGCGAATTAAGTTGTAGTGCCATGTCAAAAAGCGCCATCTTTGGATTTATGTTCTTCCTTACATACCCAATGGCCTTCATTACATTAAAAATGTCCCTCTCTAATTTCTCTCTTGAGAATCTCTTTGCAAAAGAAGATATTGCCTCTTTTCTATCTATATTCAATAACAGATCTTCTTCATCTGTAAATTTTGATATAAGTAAATCCCTGTACCAACACAAAAGCATGTACAGACCCTCCTCTATGCCATTATCTACCATCTCCTTCAAGATATCTTCTCTGAACAAAGCGCTTCTTCTGAAAAAAAAGTCATTTAGGACCTGGTCGCGTAGAGATAATCTGTTTTTCTCCTTGATGGACACGGCCATGCCAATACTACCCATAGACATATGTGAAAGTAAATCTGCTTCTCTTTCGCCTATATCAAGTCTTTGAAGAAATCTATGGACCTGGCTTCGGCCAAGAGAATTAAATCTCAAAACCTTGCACCTTGAAAAAATAGTGGGGACCAGGCCCGCAATATTTGACGCCGTCAATATAAATATATGGTGTTCGTAAGGCTCTTCCAGGGTCTTCAAGAAGGCGTTTTGCGCCTCTTCTGTCATGGACTCGCTGTCATTAATTATATATACCCTCTTTAGCCCCTCGTAGGGCCTCAGGCTGGCCTCGTAAATAATCTCTCTTATTTTTTGAATCTTAATAGACCCTGATTTACCTTCAGGATACACAGAGAAGACGTCAGGATGCTTACTTGAGTCAATCTTATTGCAGGAGAGACACGAGTCACATGCATCCTCTTTATTGTTCTCGCAATTTAACATCTTGGCAAACTCTATAGCCGTAGTTCTTTTTCCGACACCATCAGGGCCTAAAAATAAATATGCGCCTCTTGCCTGCTCCTGGACAATTATATTTTTAAGGACCCTGCCTATTATATCCTGGCCGACTATCTTGGCAAATGACATAAAAACCTCAAAACTATGTCTCTGATCTTTTCCTGTATTTCCTCTATATCCTTGACTGCTGAAATAACTCTTATCCTATGTGGTTCGCTCCTGGCCAACTCCAGATAGCCCTTCCTCACCCTTCTGTGATAAAGAATGGGCATTCTCTCCATCCTGTCCTTGTTTCTTCCTGAACGCAAAAGACCTTTCTCCGCATCTATGTCAAGCAAAAATGTAATATCAGGCGCTGTGCCCCTGGCAGCAAGGCCTCCAATTCTTTTTATAATATTTACATCCAGCCCGGCCCCATATCCTTGATATGCTAACGTGGCATCCATGAATCTATCGCAAATTACTACCTTACCCTGTTTAAGCGAGGGGAGGATTCTTTCCTTTACTATCTGCGCCCTTGCAGCCATATACAAAAGCATCTCGCAGACTACATCCATGTCCTTATTTTTAGGGTCTAAGAGAATTCTGCGTATCTTCTCGCTTATAACAACCCCTCCAGGTTCTCTTGTGTGCAGGACCCTGTATCCTTTCTTTTCTAGAAAACCTCTTAAGAGTTTCGAATGAGTGCTCTTGCCGCTGCCTTCAGGGCCTTCAAATGTTATAAATAAACCTTGTCTCGGCATCTTATATTGTCTTGTAAACTAAATAAAGGTTTAATGCAAAAATCAAAGTGCAAAAATCAAAATTACAAATCAAAGTGCAAAAATTTAAAACCACATTGTTTTACGACGGATTTAACATTTTGAAATTTACATTGTCATTTTGATATTTGATTTTTGATATTTGCATTTACAAATCGAATGCAACTGTTACTTAGTTGACAAAGCATTATATCTTTCTCCGCCAAGTAGTGCTATCCTTTGTATCTTCGAGAATAATGTCTCTCTCCTCTAATTCCTTTCTAATCTTGTCGGCCTGCCTATAGTCTCTCTGTCTTCTATAATCCAATCTGACCTTGATTCTGTCTGCTATTTCTTCATCAGAAATCGCATCTTGCTTCGGCATTCCATGTAAAAATGTAAAGCCAAAAATATTCGCTATTTCCTCTATTACGTCCATAGCGTAACGCAGTATAAAAATCTTGAATTCATCTTGGCTTTCTAATAATTTATTGCATTCATTAACCATATCAAACAAGACAGCTAACCCTTTTGGGGTATTTAAGTCATCGTCCATGGCTTCTTCAAATTGTTGTCTAAACCGAAGCATTTTCCCAGTTCCTTGTTCAGAAAGTTTGATATTTTTTAATTTCCCTCTTAGGATATCAATGCGCTCGTAGGCCTTCTTGGCTTCTTCCATCTTCTCCCAAGAAAAATCAACCGGATGAGAATAGTGGGCCTGCAGAAATAATATTTTTAGAACATCTGCTGGATATCTACTCAATACCTCTTCTACCGTAACAAAATTCCCTAATGACTTGGCCATTTTTTCTTTATTAATCGTCAGGAGTCCATTATGTATCCAATAATGGGCAAATCTCTTCCCTGCCCCTTCTGATTGCGCAATCTCATTCTCGTGGTGCGGAAACACAAGATCTATGCCTCCGCCATGTATATCAAATTCATCCCCTAAGATATCCAAGCTCATAACCGAACATTCTATATGCCAGCCAGGCCTGCCTGCCCCCCATGGACTAGGCCAAGAAGGTTCGTCTTCTTTAGCCTTTTTCCATAAAGCAAAATCAAGAGGATCTTTCTTGTTCTCTCCTGCAGAAACCCTTGCCCCGGATTCTAACATCTCAAGGCCTTGATTTGACAATTTACCGTAAGTTTTTGCTCTTTTAACATCAAAATATACATCTCCATCTGACACATAAGCTGCTCCCAGCTCAATTAAGATAGCAATAAAATCCTTCATTTTCTCTATATACTCAGTAGCTTTTGGTTCTACATCAGGCCGTCTAATACCCAGGGCATCCATGTATCTATGGTAATTTTTAAGATATTTATCGGAAACTTTCTTTACCGCACTATTTAAATCTTCATCCTTGAATTCCTTCCTTGCCTTATCTATTATCTTATCGTCGACATCTGTAACGTTTCTTACAAAAGTAACCTTATTCTTTTTATACTCCAGATACCGACGAATAAAATCAAATACATAAGCGCTTCTTGCATGGCCTATATGCGGATCATCATAAACAGTGGGCCCGCAAACATAAATCGCAACATTACCCTTGTTTATAGGTTTAAACTCTTCCTTCTTACCAGTAAGGGTGTTGTATATGTTGATGCTCATTAATGCCTAGGATATCAAGTCTTTAAACATGCTATAGCATATGTAGCGATTGCCTCGCCTCTGCCTATCGCACCAATGCCCTCCTGAGTAGTTGCCTTTATGCTCACATTATCCTTGTCTATATTTAAGGCCTCTGAGATCATGGCCTTCATCCTTTCCTTAAAAGGGGCTATCTGTGGTTCCTCTAATATAATAACCGAGTCCACATAATCTACTCTGAAATGTCTTTCTTCTATCAATGCCCTGACATTTTTTAAAAGCCCTATGCTGGCTATACCGGCATATCTATCGTCATCAACAGGAAACTGATAACCTATGTCATCCAACCCGGCTGCGCCTAATATTGCATCGCAAACAGCATGTATAAGCGCGTCTCCGTCTGAGTGACCCTCAAGCCCTTTTATATGCGGTATCTCAACCCCCCCGAGCATTAGAGGCTTATCCTCAACAAATCTATGTATGTCGTAACCTATTCCAACGCGCATAAGCAAAAACTCCTTTTAAGTAATCGCTGAGTTAACAGGGGTAATATTGCTTCTTTAAGGCCAGCGGGTCCTGTCTGCCAATCCACCTCGCCCGTGCTCGCTTGCGCTGCGCTCGGGCAAGGACTTGGTCTTGGCAGCCACCCGCTGGCTACGGGAACCCAGCCTTCAGGCTGTCAGAGCTTAACTTCACAAAATAAGCATTGCAGAAAATGTGAAGTTAAGTATAAGACCTTAAGCTCGTGGTATTGGTGAGTGCGAATTGTTGGTGAGAGCTGCCAGACAAGGAGTTGTGGCGAATGGAGCCGCCCTTGACATCTTTAATGTCAAGGGCGAAGCGCAATGAGCCACCAACCGTAGTCTGGCCTCGAAGCAACACCTCAAGCACGAACCAATAGCACGAGCTATTTACTATACATGTGTAAAGAGGGGAAAATTTTCAGCT
>CAYZNX010000032.1:0-9873 GCA_964479825.1 uncultured Planctomycetia bacterium
TGGCCTGCAGGACAATCCCCGTATCTGATCTCGAGGTATTTGTACCAGAGGAATCTCGATTAGGGGATATTGAGATATTGACAGAGGAGGCAAAGACAAGGCGTCTTGCTGGTCTTTACACCCCTGCAGAAAAGATAGAAGAAGAGCATTATAAGACAGAGAGAAAGGTATTCAAACATGGCCCGTTATCTACAAAACTGTTTCTAAGATTATCCCCTCCTTCAATCGACGACAATCTGGGCGACCTTGAACGTCTCTTTAGAGAGATAAGAAGGGGCCGTAACATACCTGTCATGCAGATGGGCCTTGCCAACATAAAAAAATTACCACGTCTCCTAAGGGATAGCAACTGGGACGTCACGGTTACCCTTGGGAACCGGAATGACACTACTGAAGTCGTGGTGATTGAGCCGGGTGACCGGTCAGGGAAAAATTTCGGCATAGCCCTTGACATAGGGACTACTACTATAGTGGCCTACCTCGTAGATTTAAAATCTCAAACAGTGCTTGGCGCAAAGGCCAGTTATAATCCACAAGTTGATTTCGGAGAAGATGTAATCTCAAGGATTACATACGCAGAAGAAGAGCAGGGGTTAGAGAAATTGCACCACGTGGTAATAGATACGATAAATGTGCTTATTTATAGCTTGGCAAAAGAAGAGGATTTAACCCTTACCGACATTACAGCTGTAATGTGCGCCGGCAATACTACAATGACGCATCTTCTATTGAAGGTAGATCCGGCAAATATCAGGAAGGACCCCTATATACCGGCCGTCAATTTTATGCCTGTTATTCGTGCTGCAGAGGCAGGGATAAAGGTTAATCCAAGGGGATTATTGTCGTGCCTGCCGAGCATAGGTAGTTATGTTGGCGGCGATATAGTAGGCGGCGTGCTGGCATCAGGCATGGATGACGCAAAGGATGTCTGTCTCTTTATAGATATGGGCACAAACGGCGAAGTGGTCCTGGGGAATAAGGAATATTTTATAGCCTGCTCTACATCTGCAGGCCCTTGTTTTGAAGGCGGGGGTCTAAGTTCAGGCATAAGGGCGATGAAGGGTGCAATTCAAGGCATTTCTTTTAACAACGGCAGATTGTCTATTGAAACTATCGGCAAGACAAGGCCAAAAGGGATATGCGGGTCAGGTATTATAGATGCAATAAGCATATTTTTAGTGAATAAAATAATTGATAGATCTGGCAAGGTAAGGGATAATAAGATTTTCAAGGTAAGGGACGCAGATGGCGTAAGGGAAATAGTCCTTGTGGACAAAAGGCATTCAGCAACAGGCAAGGATATAACAGTCAATGAAAATGACATCAAGAATCTTATCCATTCTAAAGGCGCTATCTATACAGGCATCGAGGTCCTTTTAAAGGGATCTGGCTACAAAAAATCAGACATCAAACATGTGTTTGTCGCCGGAGGGCTTGGCACTGCGTTGAACATAAGGTCTGCCATAAACATTGGTTTATTGCCTGACCTGGAGGAGAAAAAATTTGAATTTTTAGGCAATACCTCGATTGCCGGGGCCAAGATGTGCCTGCTTTCAAGCGAGGCAATGGATAAGGCGTGCCTGATTGCAAATAAGATGACATATCTCGACCTGAGCACGAACCTGTCATTTATGAATAATTATAGTGCGGCATTGTTTCTGCCGCACACCGATGTAGGGCTGTTTCCATCTGTAAGGATATAGGGCGTCACAAAAGTGCCGCCCTTAATCATAGGCTGGAACGACTTTCGTGACAGCCTATAAGGATATAGCGCGGGGGTGAAATGGAAAGGGTAATAGATAAATGGCACGATAAGATATGCGAGGTTACATTAGGCGCAACAAAGGAAAGCGGAGGGACAAGAGGGAGGGCCATTAGGATCGGAGGAGAAACAGGCATTTATTTTATCAAAGACGAGGATAAGGCCCCTAATCTTCCTGTTATTGCCATGGAGGTATGGGATATTGAACCTCCTGCCTGGCCCGATGCGCTAAAGTCAAACTTTGGAAGCGCTATAAATGATCCTGTTGAGTGGGCAGGGTTATGCGTTGATAAATTTTCAGCAGATTTGATATGCCTGCGGCTTGCGGGTATCCATCCTGACCTTAAAAATACCTCTGCCTCTGAAGCAGGTAAAACCCTGCAGAAAGTCCTGAAGGCGGTCAGCGTCCCATTGATCGTGCTCGGTTGTTCTTCTCATGAAAAGGATAACGAGGTTATGGTGCATTGCACTGAAGTTGCACGTGGCGAAAATTGTCTTTTTGGCATCTCTGTCCAGGAGAATTACAAGACGCTCACGGCCGCATGTCTTAGCGGCGGCCATGCGATAATTGCAGAGGCACCCATTGATATAAATATCGCTAAACAACTTAATATACTCATCTGCGATATGCAATTTCCACATGATAAAATAGTTATCCACCATGCAACAGGCGCACTGGGCTATGGCCTGGAATATACCTACTCTATTATGGAGAGGACCAGGCTTGCAGGGCTTTCTGGAGACAAGATGCTCTCGATGCCGATGATAAATTTTGTCGGCCAAGAGGTATGGCGGACTAAAGAGGCAAGCTCCGGAGATGAGGTGTCGCAGGAATGGGGGCCCGCGAAGGATAGAGGGGCGCTGCTGGAGATGGCGACGGCAGTTGCGTATTTGAATGCAGGGGCAGATATATTAGTTATGAACCATCCAAAGGCAGTAGAAGAGACAAAGAGGGTAATAAAAGATTTGTGTAAGGCCTAAAAGGTGTCCATATGTTTATCATTGGCGAACGAATAAATGGAATGTTTAAAGATGTATCGGATGCCATCAGAAAAAAAGATAAATCAATTATCCAGTGCCTCGCAAAAAAACAAATCTCCTGCGGTGCTAATGCCTTGGACGTAAATGTTGGGCCCTCATCCAGTAATCCGAAAGAGGCCATGGAATGGCTTGTAAAAATAATAACCGAGGTTTCTGATACAAGGCTCGCTATTGACACCACTAAACTGGATGTAATGGAGGCAGGCCTCTCGTTATGCAGGTCAAGACCTATCATTAATTCCGTAAATGCCAATCCAGACAGGATGAATGCGCTATTTGCGCTGGGGAAGAAATACAATGCCTCTCTCATAGGCCTGACTATGGATAAATCAGGCATACCCAAGGATGCGGATGGCCGTTTAGAGCTTGCGATGAAGATTGTGTCTTCGGCCATAGAATATGGGATAGACGCCTCAGAGCTATACATAGACGCGGTTATATTGCCGGTCAATGTCGCACAGACACAGATAAAAGAAGTTTTAAAAACTATCAAGGAATCAAAGATGCTATCTGGTCCTCCTCCGAAAACAATATTGGGGTTATCCAATATTTCTCAGGGTGCCCTGCCTAAATATAGACCGCTCATAAACCGGACATTTCTTACAATGGCCATAGCCACAGGCCTTGATGCAGCTATCCTGGACGTAACAGATGATGAACTGATAGACGCGGGAATAACAGCAGAATTATTAATAGAAAGACAGCTGTATTGCGACTCGTTTCTGGATGCGTATAAAAAGAAATAATTGAGCAGTCGGAGAGTTTTCTTCGTCTGTCCGACTGGTCATCCTGAGGAGCGAAGCGACGAAGGATCTCATGGAGAATGAAAAAGTTGCAGGAAGAGAGACAGCCTGAAGGCTGGGTTCCTGCATATCAGGAATTTACCCTTTAGGGTTTCATTGCGAAGGTAGCCGCAACCTTCAGGTTGCGAGAGATATTTCGCACCCTAAAGGGTGCGGCTACAGCCTGCGGCTACCGCTGGGTTCCAACGGTTAATTTCACATTTTCTGCAATGCTTATTTTGTGAAGTTAAGCCTGGATAGCACCCGAAAGGGTGCTTAACCTATGTCAGTAATAACAAAAAAAATTAAACTTAGCACAAAGGGCGATACAGATATAGTTAATATTACAGACAGGGTTTCCGGTATCGTTTCAAAAACAGGCCTCGAAAATGGCCTTGTTACTGTTTTCGTGCCTGGTTCGACTGGCAGCCTTACAACCATTGAATATGAACCTGGGCTTGTGCAGGATTTGAAAATATTTTTTGAACGGATAGCAGCCAAATCTGATACATATCAGCACAACCTGCGATGGCATGATGGAAATGGGTATGCCCATGTAAGGGCATCTTTTTTAGGCCCGAGCATTTCAATACCATTTGTCAGCTGCGAACTGCAGCTCGGGACATGGCAGCAGATAATCTTTATAGATTTTGACAACAGGCCAAGGGATAGAGAATTAATAGTGCAGGTAATGGGGGAGTAATCGGTTAAATGAAGACAGTGCTGCAGGTTGCCTTGGATTTTGTTGATTTAGAGCGCGCAATGAAATGCGCTGAAGAAGCAGTAAAGGCCGGGGCTGACTGGGTAGAGGCAGGCACCCCGCTTATAAAAAGCGAAGGCCTGAATGCCATTCGAAAATTACGGGCAAGATTTCCGCAGAAGACCATAGTGGCAGATATGAAAATAATGGACGCGGGCCGGACAGAGGTAGAGATTGCTGCGAAGGCAGGGGCAAATGTCGTCTGTGCCTTAGGGGCTGCCAGCGACGCTACATTGAAAGAATGTGTTGAGGCGGCACATAACTATGGGGCCAAGATACAGGTTGATTTGATAGCAATAAAAGATGTTGAAAAAAGGGCATTGGAGGTAGAAAGATTAGGCGTTGACTATATCGGTGTGCATTGTGCGATAGATGAACAAATGCAGGCAAAAGACCCATTCAGGCAATTAAAAAGGACCTCTAAAAATATTCACATACCAATAGCCATAGCAGGCGGCATAAATTCCGAGACAGCTCCAGAGGCAGTTAGGGCAGGGGCAAGTATTATAATAGTTGGGGGCGCGATTAATAAGGCAAAGGACGCAATGAGGGCAACGCAGGATATAAAAAAGGCCATCTTGAGTTTAAAAGGGGTCAAGACAGACCTTTTTAAAAGAGGTTCTGAAAAAGACCTGCGCGATATCTTAACCAGGGTCTCCACTGCCAATATATCCGACGCAATGCATAGAACAGGAGACATAAAAGGACTAAAGGCGATTTCGGCCCGGGCAAAGATACTCGGAACAGCCCTCACAGTGAGAACCTACCCTGGGGACTGGGCAAAAACAGTAGAGGCAGTTGATATAGCTAAGCGAGGCCAGGTTATAGTAATAGACGCAGGCGGCGTTGGCCCTGCTGTGTGGGGTGAACTTGCAACCCACGGCGCAATCCAGAAGGGGATATCCGGCGTAGTAATCTTTGGGGCTATACGAGACGTGTCAGAGATAAGACGGCTCAGATTTTCGGCATTCGCTAAACTTGTTACGCCCAGGGCCGGAGAGCCAAAGGGCCTTGGCGAAATAGGAGTCCCTATAGAAATAGAAGGCACAAGGGTATTTACCGGGGATTATATAGTCGGCGATGATGATGGCATTGTTGTGATACCGGAGAAGAGGGCCGTAGAGATTGCAAATAGAGCGATGAGCGTAATGGAGATGGAAAACCGTTTAAGAAAAGAGATAGACGAAGGCAGTACCCTTGGGAAGACGACCCAGCTTTTAAAATGGGAAAAACAGCAGTAAAAAGGCCTCATAAACTATTCATAGCTGCAACAAGACAAAACGATGGGAAAACCACATTGTCCATCGGACTGATTAATGCATTCCAAAAGAGGTTTAAAAGGGTAGGCTTTATAAAACCTGTAGGCCAGAGATATATAGTGGAAAATGGCTACAAGGTTGATGAGGATTCAGTTTTGATAGAGAAGGTGTGCGGCATGCAGTCCTGCCTGAAGGACATGAGCCCGATTGCAATAGAGAAGGGATTTACGGAGCAATATATTAGAAAGGGATGTTATGATAGTTTAATTAAGAATATCGTGTCCTCATTCGAACGGATATCGAAGAGAAAAGAGCTTGTTGTAATTGAAGGGACCGGCCATGCAGGGGTTGGGTCTGTCTTTGACCTTTCAAATGCAAGTGTAGCAAGGCTCTTGGGGGCAAAGGTAATCTTGGTAACAGCAGGCGTTATAGGACGGCCGATAGACGAGATAGTGCTCAATATGGCATTATTTGAAAAAGAAGGGGTTGAGATAATAGGGATTATCGTCAATAAGGTCCTGCCGGATAAATATAAAAAGATAGAAAAGGTAATCAGGCTCGGCTTTAAGAGAAAAGGGATCGATGTATTAGGAGTAATACCTTATGTGCCCTTGCTGTCTATGCCGTTTGTTCAGAACATCCTGGAGGAGACAGACATAAAACTAATTTCAAAAAAGACCGGCATGCGCAATAAAATACAAAATATATTAGTAGGCGCTATGGAACCCCATGATGCCCTTGACTATGTAGAAAATGACTCTCTTCTAATTATTCCCGGCGACAGAGAAGATATGCTCATGACGCTTCTCAGTGCTCACCTATTAAAGAGGCCTAAGAAGAAT
Organism: uncultured Planctomycetia bacterium; assembly: GCA_964479825.1. GTDB lineage: Bacteria > Omnitrophota > Gorgyraeia > Gorgyraeales > Gorgyraeaceae > CAYZNX01. Next base: position 6,447 of record CAYZNX010000032.1, read on the forward strand.
ATTTCAATATCTGGAATAATACTTACAGGCGGCATAGTCCCTAATAAGAAAATAATGATGCTGGTGGAAAAGGCAGGGATACCTGTGCTTTTAAGCCAGAGGCACACCTATGCAACCGCTGCAATCATCCATGACTTGACTGTGAAAATAGGGCCGAAAGACAAGGACAAGACAATTACAGCTACAAGTCTGGTAGAGAAATACATTGACCTGAAAAAGATACTAAGAAAGCTCGGGCAAGGGAATTAACCCTTTAGGGTTCCATCACCCAGACAGCCTCGGGTGCTATCCAAATATAACTTCACATTTTGTGCAATGCTTATTTTGTGAAGTTAAGCTCTGACAGCCTCCAGCCCTAGGCTGGTCCGCCTATGGCGGAGAAGGCTGGGTTCCCGCAGCCAGCGGGGCGCAAGCGAGGCACTGGCGAGGTGGATTGGCAGACAGGACCCGCTGGCCTTAGAGAAGCAATATTACCCACGTTAACTCACCGGTTACGTTTTCACAGCGTTATTCCTTGACAATAGATGTTTTATTGGATAAAATGGCTATATATTTTGCAGAAATAATAAAAAGATAAGAGGTGAGAAATAAAATGTCAAGAATAGAGATTGCGCCTGGCGAGCCGCTCGAGCGCGCCCTCCGGCGTTTTAAGAAAAAGATAGAACGCGAGGGTATATTAAAGCAGCTGAAGGCACGCAAGCATTACGAGAAACCTAGCGAAAAAAAACGAAGACGATTGAGATCAAAGTAAGGCCGTCATCACAAATGTCCAAGATAACAAAATTCTCTATAGCCTATGTCTTGGCTTTTTTTATTTTTGGGCTGGCTTTTAAGCCATATCCGATAAGTGCCCAGGATGAAATAACGTTTGACAACGGCCTCAGGCTTATCATTGAAGAAGATCATAGGAACCCGATCGTAGTCTTCTCTACCATGATTGAGACCGGGTCCAGCACGGAAGGGGCATATCTTGGAAGCGGGATCAGCCACCTGATAGAACACATGCTTTTCAAGGGAACTGAAAAATATCCAGTTGGCTCCATAGAGTCTATATTACATAAATATGGAGGCGAGATGCATGCGTTTACCACCCATGATTACACTGGTTTCAGGATTACCATCCTGAAAGAACACTCGCGAATAGCACTGGATATCTTGAAAGAGATGCTGACTTCTCCTGCCTTTGACGAAGAAGAGCTCAAGAAAGAAAAAGATGTCATAGAAAGAGAAATGGACATGAGTAAAGATGACCCTGGCCGCCGCATCTCTAAATTGGCATTCTCCAAATCCTATCTCATGCATCCTTATAGTATTCCCGTAATCGGTTATAAAGAAAATCTTAGGAGGCTAAAGAGAGAGGATCTTTTAAACTTTTTCAAGTCAAAATATGCCCCAGAGAAAACTATTATTGCTATAGTCGGTGATATAGATAGGGATGCGATGTTTAAAGACATAGATAGTCTTTTTCAAGATATACCAAGGGGAGGGAATACCTTAACTGTTTTACCTCAGGAGCCTGAACGGCTAAGTGAAACTTATTACGAAGAGGCCATGGATATAAACGGGGCATATCTAAATCTCTCCTTCTTTTCAACTGAGCTCCTGAATAAAGACCTGTATGCCATGGATCTTCTATCTTTTATACTGGGCCAGGGCCAAGGTTCAAGATTAAATGAGGCGCTAAGGCTTAAAAAGCAATTGGTCTCATCTATCTCTTGTTATAATTATACACCCCGATATAAGGGCCTATTTATTATCTCGGCCGTCATGAAAGAAGAAGACGTAGAAGCTGTGATTGACGAAATAATCGGTCAGTTAGACTCTATAAAGCAACATGGTATAACAGATAAGGAATTATTAAAGGCAAAAAATAATTTTCTCGCAGGATATGTCTATCAAAAGGAGACCATAGAATCCAGGGCCGATGACCTGGCGCTCGGGGCATTATTAGCAGGCACCCCCCAATTCTTTAAATCTTACATAGAAAACGTGAAATCCGTAACCAAAGACGACATAAAGATGGCAGCAAAGAAATACTTAACCAAAGACAATATGACGTGTGTCGTCCTGAGCAAGTCAGGCAGGGCACTGAGAAAGGTTTCAGAACCGGTCATGCAAAGTGAACGAGGCGAGGTTAAAAAACTAGCCCTTAAAAATAACCTTAGTGTCATTATATCAGAGAACCAATCGCTTCCTATAGCGTCTATCTCCCTGCTTTTTAAAAGCGGCCTGAGGCTCGAGTCAAAGGAGACAAACGGCACCTCAAATCTCGTAAGCCTTATGCTCCTTGACGGTTCAAGGTCTATGACGAGAAAAGAGATATCCGAGTTTTATGAGTCAAAAGGCATGGCTGTAGCCACGTATTCCGAGAATAATAGCCTTGGCATATCTGTAAAATGCCTGAAGGAGCACATAGAGGATGGCCTGCGCCTTATATCTGACATATGCACGGATCTTGTCTTTCCTGAAAATGAATTACAGCGGGAGAGGTTAGAGTTAATAAAGGCGATAGACATGCAGGACAATGCGATTTTTAGCCACGGGCACAGGCTTTTAAAGAACCTCCTTTTTAAAATCCACCCCTATGGATTTCAGAAGATTGGGACATATGAAAGCATAAATAATATCCAGAGAAAGGAATTATTTAGCTTTTACGACAATATATTTACGACAGAAAATATGGTGTTAGGCATATCGGGTGAATTTAATGCCAATGAGGTTCAAGGATTAATAGAAAAATACTTTTCTCGTCTCCCTTCTAAAAAGCCAGGCCTTGTTTATCCTGAGAAGGAACCGCCTCTGGAAGATATAAGGGAGCTTTCGATTAAGACGGATAAGGCCCAATCCCTGGTTATGCTTGGCTTTCACGGCATAGATGTCTTTAGTAAGGATAGATATACTGTAGAAGTAATGATAGATGCGCTTTCAAGCGCATCCGGTATTTTGTTTAAAAAGATAAGGGAAGAGTCAGGGCTTTCGTATGCGCAAGGCGCATTTCATATCCTTGGCCTGGATCCCGGCTATATCGTGATATACACATTTACTTCCGCAGGCAGTATAAACAATGTCAGGGAGATATTATCTGATGAGATTACATCCTTTATAGAAATGGGTGTAACTGAAGAAGAATTAGAAAAATCCAAGAACCATCTCAAGGCAATGAGACAGATAGAGATGCAGACAAACTCAGATTTTATTTTTACTGTTTGTGTAGACGAGTTGTATGGGCTTGGATACGATAATTACAAAGATTACTACAAAAACATTGACAACGTAACCATAGAGGACATCAAAAGGGTTGCTAAGAATCTTTTGACACTTGACCGGTGCGCAATTGTAGCAATGGAAGGAAAGGAGTAAGGTACAAAAAATGTAATGGGCGAGTCAGAGCTTAACTTCACAAAATAAGCATTGCTGAAAATGTGAA
>CAYZNX010000033.1:0-1753 GCA_964479825.1 uncultured Planctomycetia bacterium
CCTTGACATCTTTGATGTCAAGGGCGAGGTGGATTGGCAGACAGGACCCGCTGGCCTGTAGAAGCAGTATTACCCATGTTAACTCACCGATTACATTTCAGAATTTGTCGTAATAAAGATGATCTTGAGGTACACCCTTCTTGGTGAGGACCTTTATTGCAGCATCAATCATAGGCGGTGGGCCGCATAGATATGCCTCATTCTGTCTATTTTCATCCACGTACTTCTCAGCCGCCTGGGTAATAAGACCTACTTCTCCTTCCCATCTGTCACGGCGCGTAGGCTCTGAAAGAGCAGGTATATATTTAAAATTAGGGAATCTCCTTTCAATACTCTTTAATTCCTCTGTATAAAATAGGTCATTCCTTGTCCTTGCCCCGAAGAAATAATAGAATCTGCGAGGCATGCCTTTTTCAACCAAGGAATATACAATTGAACATATTGGCGCCATGCCGCATCCCCCGCCAATCGCTATTATATCTCTTCCAGTATCTTCGCGTAAATAAAAATCCCCAAATGGGCCTGTAAATACCACCCTGTCATTCTTCTCTAATGCCCTGTGCACATAAGTAGAACATAACCCGCCTGGGACAAGTCTTATTATAAGATTTATCCTGTCATTTATATAAGTCGGGCTTGCGATAGAGTATGCACGGTATTCGTCTGTCCCTGGTATCTTAAACTGAATATACTGGCCAGGTTTAAAATTTATCTTTTTACCGTTTAATATTTTTAACTCAACTGACTTTATATCGTGCGTAAGGGTCTTCATGTCTAAAACCTGTAACTCAAATTCTTCAGCACTCAATAAATACTCAGGGATGTAAATCTCCACATCCTGTTTTACCTTTACCTGACAGGCAAGCCGCATGCCTTCTTCTCTCTCGTCTCGTGTTATGTATACCTCTTCTGTCGGCAAGATGCCCCCTGCGCCGCTAAGGACCTTGACCTTGCAAAAACCGCATGTCGCCTTACCGCCGCATGCAGAAGGAATAAAAAGCTTATTCGTATTAAGATGCGTTAATAGATTATCGCCTCCCAAAACACTAATGCTTTTTTCTCCGTTTATGGTTATAGAACACTCCCCGTAGGTTACCAGAAACCTCTCTGTTATTAACAAGATTACAGCTGTAGCCAATAGTATTGCATTTATAACTAAAAATGTAATCATTGTATGCTCACCATGCCTGAAAATCCAAAAAACGCCAATGCCAGTATGCCTGCGACAACCATGGTTATCCCAGCCCCTTTTAAGCCATTGGGTATATCAGCTATAAGGGTCAATTTCTCCCTTATGGCAGCTATTATGCATATTGCAAGCGTCCATCCAGCGCCAGAACCAAGTGAGAATAGAATAGTCTGTGTAAAATTATAATCCCTTAAATTCATAAAAATGGCTACGGCCAGGATAGTGCAATTAACAGTTATAAGCGGAAGGAAGATACCGAAAGAACTCTGAAGTCTTGGGAAAAACTTTTCTATTACCATCTCGAGGAGTTGAACAACGCTGGCTATTATAATTATAAAAACAAGATATGCCATAATCTCTGAACCTGTCGGAATAAGCACAAAGTAAAGAAGCCCCCAGTTTATAGCAGCAGTAATAGTCATGACAAGTATAACTGCCAGGCCCATTCCAGCTGCAGTATTTATATTGCGGGACATGGCTAACATAGGGCACATGCCAAGTAGGTAAGTAAGCGCAATATTGTGCGTGAAGACAGCTGCGATAAATATTATTAAAGGGTGCATA
>CAYZNX010000033.1:1853-3065 GCA_964479825.1 uncultured Planctomycetia bacterium
GGCTGCAATTTTGCGACTATTCTAAAGACCCATAGATATACAGCTAAAAGAAAAAATGCGCCAGGCGCCATAGCCATGACAACCCAGTTTGTAAATCCTTGCGGCATGACCTGTATATTAAAGAAACTGCCAAAAGCTAAAATCTCCCTGACAGATGCTATGATAAGAAGCGAGTAGGTGTAGCTTAAGCCATATCCCAAGCTGTCAAGTATAGAATACCAAACAGAGCTTTTTATGCTAAATGCCTCCTGCCTGCCCATGACTATACAATTAGTGATTATTAATGCAACGTATGGGCCAAGTTGTCTACTTATCGTTGGGAAGAAGGCCTTTAGATACTGGTCAACAAAGATGACTATTGCCGAAGTAACAATCATGTATGTAATCATCCTGTACTGGGGCGGGATCAACTTTCTCAAAAGCGATACTATAAAACAAGAGATGGCAAGGACAAATACTACAGACAATCCCATTGCAAGCGCATTCTCCATTTTATTGCTGACTGCAAGGGCAGAACAAAGCCCTAACAACTGACAACAGGTAGTATTGTCCTTAAAGAATCCCTTGCTAAAGGTGCGAAATCCACGTGTATAAAAAATTTTGTTAAAACGCATTTTACCTCGTTACAATCTTTCTAAAATCCGCGACTGCCTCGTTCATCATATCTACAAGGGCCTTGGAGGTCATGGATGCACCGGTTATTGCATCGACCTCATTCGACCCTGCGGCCTTCTTTCTCAAAACAAGGTCAAGGCCTGGGCTAAATCTCTTTTTCTTAAACTGGCTCAAAAACCCTTCTTCTGCAATCCTCCCCCCAAGACCAGGGGTTTCTTCCTGAGATATAATCTTTATATTCTCAATTGTCTCTAAATCCGGCATTAGGGATATTGCACCGCTGATCATCCCCCACAATCCTCTGCCTGTGAATGTAAATATATAAAGCCCGTCTGGACTGACGTAATATGTAAATCCGTGTTTTTTTATTTCCCTGATATTAGTATTAAATACGTTGTTTAAATTATTCTCATCATATTTCATTCCTGCTGCCTCTAAAATAGTAGACCTTAACCTTAACTCCTGATAGCGTTCTATCCTCGGCTCGGTATAACGTTCTATGCCAATGAGCATGGATGTAGAAAAACTGCCTAATATTAGTATGAAAAAGAGATTTTTGAACTTTGTATTCATATCTTAGCTGTAGGCTATAAGCCT
>CAYZNX010000033.1:3165-9775 GCA_964479825.1 uncultured Planctomycetia bacterium
CTGGCTTAGTATTTTCTAGCTTTAATATTCACTATCACGCTATCTATTAGAGGCGCTAACGCGTTCATCAAAAGGATTGCAAACATTACCCCTTCCACAAATCCAGACAGTCCTCTTATCAAAATTGTCAATATACCCAATAAGAGACCATAAATCCATCTGCCTTCAAAGGTAAACGGCGCTGTTACTGGGTCAGTAGCCATAAAAAACGCGCCAAATAAAAGCCCGCCACTCAATAGTTGAAATAACGGAGGAGCAAAGCTCTCTGCAAAAAGACTGTGGGTAAACCATGAAAAGACAAGGGACCCTAAAATATAAGATAAAGGTATGCGCCAGTCAGCGATCTTTGTAAGTATAAGAAATAAGCCTCCAAGAATCACAGCTACCCTTAATACCTCTCCTATAGAACCAGGGCTTGCGCCAAACAACAATGAATTATAGCCGGCAAGGAGCTGGCTGCTTTTAAAATTTATCAAAGGCGTAGCTGAAGTTACAGCATCTGAAGCGTAATGGACAAACCCTCCGGCCCCTTTCAAAAAAGGCCTGACCCACATAGTGGAAAAGTGCTCTGGGAATGCCAAGCTTAAAAACACCCTGCCAACCAAGGCAGGATTAAATATATTTCTACCTGTGCCCCCAAAGACCTCCTTGCCAAAAAACACACCAAATACAACGCCAACAACAACCATCCATAAAGGAATAGTGGGAGGTAGTATCAATGGAAAGATAAGGCCTGTAACCAAAAACCCCTCGTGAATTGGCCTCCTGCGAATAGTTGCAAAAAAGACCTCCACTAAACCGCCAGCGGCATAGGAAATCGCTATTATTGTCAAAACCCTGAGGCCATAAAAGTACACTGCCGCCAGCGTAGCAGGTAAAAGCGCTATTATTACAAAACTCATATACCTCTTGATATCGATTGTATCCACTATATGAGGGGCGTAAGGAGTTGTTTTATCTGTCCCAAAGAAGAATTCATCAGTGGCTTCTATCACGGGGTATAATCTTTTTAAGAAAGGCTTCTTTTTAATAAAATCTGATGTTTTATCCAATATATCTTTTAAGAATCCAACAGGCTGAATCATTTAGTCGTCTTGACTCCTTTGTACTCCTCTAACCCTCTCAGGTTAAATTTTGGTAATATACACAGGGAGTGATCACATCCACTATCTATTAATCTTGCCTTTGCGTCCTTTAAACTCTTAGCAAGAGGGATCTTAGAAGGGCATACATGCGTACAAAGATTACAATCAATACAGTTAAATATACCGTATTTCATCAATGTCTCGCTTGCACCTGATTTAAAGTATCTATATAGTAAATTTGGCATTATCCTCACAGGACATACTGAAACGCAATAACCGCACTGGATGCATGGCCGCTCTTCTCCATAAAGATTGGTATCAACTGTCTTTTTTGTAGGAAGAAAAGATGAAAGAAAACTACGCGAATAAGAAGTCTTTCTCAGTCCTGGCATCATAAAAGCAAAAGGCCTTCTTTCTTTATCTTCAGGTATGGCTATGAGCTGTGAAAATGTCCTATCCACTGGAAGCGAAAGGTCATTAAGCTCAACCCCTGTCAATAGGCTATTTAAAATAATCCTCAAAGGGATATCCCTAAGCCTGTCCTTGAGTATAAATTCAAGAGGTGTCCCTACCTTTACATTGATATGGACATTCTCTTTAAAGCCCGGTCCGCACAACGCCATCTTTCGCTCTATCAAAGGTTTCCCTTCTGTGACAGCCTCAAAGACATGGATAATTGCCTGGATATTTAAAACCACAATGCTTATATTAGCCGCTGAATATCCATATGGAAACTTTTTATTTAGAAGTGTCGGTATAAGGACCTCGTCATAACCCTGTGGGTATTTTGGGATCATGGGATATATGCTGAATCTATCAAGGCCAGTGGTTAACTTCCTTACCCTCTCAAAAATAGAAGTATTGTTTTTATTCAATGCCAGGTATACCATTGCCTGCGGCATTACGCTTTTAAGGATCTTTATACCCTCTACAAAGCTATAAATATTCTTTCCTTTTAACAAAAGCTCTAAGGATGTGTTATAAACCTCTGAACCAACGCCGTGTATAATTAAATCCTGCACTTCTAAAGGGCCTATTATAGAGGTCTTAAAATGCGTGGGTATGCCTTCCCTGTCAAGAGATGTGACTCCTGCCTTATATATTATCTCCTCTATCTGCTCCCTGGACAATTTAGCCCAATCCTGAGAATACCCTTCTATCCTGCCGTAATCTCCATTGCCTTGTCCTTCTATAATTACCATGCCAACTTCTCTTTTAAAATAATTCATCTTCTTTATCGCGATGACCTTGCCGGTTATAGATGAATGTACAGGAGAGGAGATAGTATTATCGTTACGGCCAATTATCTGTCCTGCCCGCACTTCTTCTCCTACCTTTACCAAAGGCTCAAGGCTAGTGCCAAACCCCTGAGACAGAGGAATGATTACCTTTGAAGGTGTTTCCATAGAAACAAACCTGTCCTCTGGCTGGCCTTCAAAGCCTTTAAAACTATATCCTCCTGGAAAGGTCCTTGTTCTCATAATAGTGCAATATTATATCATTCTATTTTGGAAGTTCAATATAAAAAGTTGTGCCTTTATTTTCTTCAGACTCCACCCAAATCCTTCCTTTATGCAGCTCTACTATCTCCTTAGTAATAGACAGGCCTAATCCAGTTCCCATCTTCTCTATTGCCTTTGCATTGCGTGCACGATAAAACTCATCAAAGATATAAGGGAGCTCATCCTTCGGGACCCCGATACCCGAATCCTTAATCTTAATTAATATGTAGTGTCTTTTATCCTCAGCCTGAAAATAAATCTCTCCATTAACATTAGTGTACTTAACAGAATTTGCTAAAAGATTCATTATAGCTTCTTCAATATACAAACGTACACCCTTTATCGCTCCAATCAAAGGATCGATATCGGCATTAAAATTTATTCTTTTGGCATTGGCTCTTGTTTTTATATCATCTAAAATCTCTTTCATGGACTCAGTAAATGAAAAATCTTCTATCTCAAGCCCTTTATCTAATTTGATCCGCGTAATCTCTAATAAGGCCCTTACAAAAAATAGAAGTTTTTGAGCACGCCCCCTTGCCCTGAAGAGTAAATCCTTCTGTCTCTCATTCAAAGAACCTGTAATGCCTTTTGTTACCGGCTCAATGCAACTTTGCACCGCTGAAAGATGCTCTTTGATATCGTGGGTGACCCTGAGGACATACTCACTCTTTATCCGGTCCTTCTGCTTTAATAAGATATTTGCCTCTTCTAAACTTTTTTCCCTTTCTCTTAATCTGCTGGAGATAGACGTAGCCATATAAACAGCGATATACAGGGTCGTGATAAACACAAATGATACGCCTGTTATATATAGCCTATTATTATGCAGTATATTCGGGATAAAGCCCTCTAAACTATAGTGAGGTAAAATCTCAAGATATTCTGATGTTACCATAATAGAAAATAATAATACAGCATACGTCGCTTGCAAAAACGAAGCCCTGCGGGTAAGAAGGATGCTTGCTATAATCATGTGAAATATAAAATAAAATATAAATGGATTTTCTATCCCTCCAGAAAAGTGGATGAGGGATGCTAAAAAGGTAAGGTCTAAAAATATCTGGATGTTGGCCAGGATATAATTGGCCCTTTCGTTACTCTTCTGACGAGGACTCGGCGTGTATATAATAAAGTTCAAAGAAATAAGATATGCCAGATTACATAAACCAAGGACTAATGTAACTATGTAGATAGGAAATACACCAATGGATAGCCTGAGTATATTAGTAACAAAAATGACTGTTGCCACCACCCCTGCAATGGCAACCCATCTTAAGCCTATCAGCCAATATAGCCTCTCTCTAAGCCCATCCTTAATCTGAGTATTTTTCATATAAGGATTATTTTTTCTTTAGGAGGGTATTTACCTTTTCGATAAGTTCCTCTGAATTCAACGGCTTTTCGCAATACTCATCTACTGGAAGCCAGGTCTCATCGCCTGCCTCTTTTTCAAAATCCAAGCCTGTCTTCTCTTTAATTGCTGTGAGCATAAGAATGGGAATACCTTTATCGTCTTTTTTAATAGCCCGTGCTACATCAAAACCTTTGTCCCCGGTCTCCATCATTATATCGAGTATAATAAGATCCGGCTTTTCTGCTTCTACTTTTTTTAACCCCTCCTTTCCTGACAAGGCAACATCAACCGTAAACCTTTCGCTTTCCAGCACCACCTTCATAGACTCTACAATATCAGGGTCATCATCGATTATCAGTATTCGCGCCATTTTTTATCTTCCTCCCTTCAGCGGGCCATAATAGCGCCTATAACTCCGGCACCTATTATGATCAAAGCAGGGTGAATCTTTGTATACATAAATAATATAAAAGAGACCCCTATTACCAATATGCTTCTCAAATGCATTAATTGCTCTGTATTTATAAGTTTGAAAGCGACCGCTATTATCATGCTGAACATAACCAACTCAACTATATTAAATGCGCCTTTAATAAAGGCGAGGTCTTTATATTTAAAATATAGCGATGAAACAAGGATGATTGAAAGAGTTGGTACAAATAAATTTCCGAGATTCGCTACAATAGCGCCGATGATGCCCCCTATCTTATACCCTGTATAGGTAGCGTACTTGATAGAGATTGCGCCTGGAAAAAAACTTGACATACCAAGTACGTCAAGAAATTCCTCCTTCGTGAGCCAGTTATACTTTTCAACCACCTCTTTTTCAATAAGCGGTAAAAAAGAATACGCCCCTCCTATTGCGAAAAGCCCTACCCTAAAAAACGCTAAAAATAAATTCACTAAAACCATATCAGGTTCTCCCAAATAACTTTACACTTAAGCAATGCACGAAGTGTAAAGTTATTTAATGGTCACGGCCTGCTACCATATCAAGGCCATGCGGTAAACCATCAAGCACTGCCTCAAGAGATTCTTTTACGCCTCTCACGCTTCCAGGCAGATTAACTATGAGCGTCTTTTTTCTAATACCTGCGATGCCGCGCGATAACATCGCCCTCTTTGTGTTTTTAAAGCCTTCGAATCGCATGGCCTCAGGGATCCCGGGGACATTCCTTTCTATAACCTCAGTGGTTGCCTCAGGGGTAAAATCCCTTGACGTAAATCCAGTACCTCCATTTGTCAATACAAGATCCACCTGTAAATTATCACAATAGTCTTTGAGTTTCTCTTTGATCATATCTGGCTCATCAGGTATGATTTCATATCTTATGACCTCGCCAGGAAGACTCTTGATAAGGTCCTGGATTATCCTGCCGCTTTTATCTTCCCTCTGGCCCTTTGAGCACCTGTCGCTTATAGTCAACACTGCCACTTTGTAAATCATTCCGGCCCCTCACCTTCTCTTAACTTCACAAAATAAGCAATGCACATTTTGTGAAGTTAAGAAGACTACAACTCACCAAACTCAAAGAACTATTATTTTATCCTTAGGTTTTATCACGCCTCCTTTTAAGACCTTGCCGAATATGCCCTCTCTCGGCATGATACAATCCCCTGCCTTATAATAAATACTGCATCTATCGTGACATACCTTGCCAATGTGCGTAATCTCAAGGATCGCTGACTTTCCTAATCTCAATTTAGAACCGATCTTCAATTCTAATAAATCTATACCTCCAGTGGTAATATTCTCTGCAAAGCTGCCTGGTTTAACGTCAAGTCCTTTCAGCCTCATCCTTTCAATGGATTCTTCTGCAAGAAGACTGACCTGTCTCTCGCTACCTGCATGGGCATCGCCTACTATTCCATAATTCTCTTTTAAGATAACTATAGAGATATTTTTCTTCTTGGCGCCTTTCTGTGTAGATACGGATATATATTTAATCCTTCCTGACATAGATTCCACTTTTCCCGCCTCTTTTTTTAATGAGTTTTATGTCTCCAATCACAATGCCTCTATCAAGCATCTTACACATGTCATAGATAGTGAGGGCCGCAACAGTGGTTGCCAGCATTGCCTCCATCTCAAGCCCTGTCCTTGCCCTGCCTCTCACTACTGTCCTGACTTTTATATCTTTATTTCCGATAAAAAAATCTATCGCAGCATATTCTATCGGTATAGGGTGGCATAAAGGAATTAGATATGGGGTATTCTTTGCAGCTAATATCCCTGCGGTCTTTGCAGCTTCGAGGGCATCGCCTTTAGGCACTCTTCTCTTCTTTATAGCGACAATAACAGAGGGTTTCATATACACCGTACCCTCGACAACAGCTTCTCTTAATGTTATATCCTTAGCGCCTATATCTATCATTTTGAGTTCGGACAGATGAGTTATTAGAGTTACTTGGGTTATTGGGCTATCAACTCTATAACTCTATAACCCTATAACTCTATTATCCTCCTATACTACACATGTAGAGCTGAGTAGATTCATAGGCCCTGCATTCAGTATTTTGCTTTATATGCACTATTTCTTTTATAACTTTTCTGATTTCCTCGTCATGGTATCCATTTCTTAAAAGCCCTCTTAATAAAAGCCCTCTTGTTTCATATAAACAACTCTTTAACTCACCCGTAGAAGTCAATCTGAGACGGCTGCATA
>CAYZNX010000034.1:0-9742 GCA_964479825.1 uncultured Planctomycetia bacterium
ATAAGGCTATGGATATAGGACGCCTGGCAAGAAAGGCGGTATATAAAACGCCTGCGGAGATTGAAAATATCATAAAAGAGGCTGCCCTCATAGCAACCAGGAACAAAAAAGACATAGTAGGCTATAAAGAGATCTCGGAGGCCATGGAACGTATCGATATGGGCATAAAGCACAAAAGACAGATGACCAAAGAGGAAAGAGAAATGGTGGCCTTTCATGAGACAGGGCATCTCGTAGTGATGTATATACTGCACCCTACAGATGACGTATTTAAGGCCTCGATAATATCCCGCAAAGAAACACTTGGCGCAGTATATGGACAGCCCAGAGAAGAGCTATATACACGGAATAAAGAAAGGCTCTTAGCAGACATAAAAGTAAAACTTGGCGGGTATGTCTCTGAGAAGATAAGATTTGGCACAACAAGCGATGGCGTGGCAGATGACTTTAACGGCGCAATGAAGTTGGCCCACGCTATGGTGTGGAAAGTAGGCATGAGTGATGCCGGCTTTGTTGGCGATTATAGCGTAATACCAGAATCGCAGTTATCAGAATCGGTTAAAGAAAAACTTAATGATGAAACAGGTAAAATAATTAAAACCTGCCTCAAAGAGGTCGAAGAACTGCTCAAAAACGAATGGGAAATAGTAGGCAGATTTGTTAAAGAGCTCTTAGAAAAAGAAGAACTGGAATACGATGAGATAGAAGGGATATTTAAAGAATACGGCAAGACTCATATCTATAAAGCTGCATGAATGCCTGCCTCTTAAAACTCCCGCTTATACTTCTTATATTGATCTCCACAACATCATGTGTCCAACCAACATACTCAAAGGAAAAGGTAGAGCAATCTGTAATCGAGCTCTGTAAGGACGAATATGGCCTGGATGTTAATGCAAAGATTATTGGCTCTACATTAGGCGTATTCATACCTGTGGAAGGGCTTATAGACTCAGAATTGAGACTGGATAAGGATGCAGCGGAGAAAATAGAAGATGTTGCGCTGTCAATACACAGGGTTGTAATGAGCACTGATAAACCGCTCAAATTTTATACCCTTACAGCAAGGGATACAAAGACTGCCGGGGCAGAATTCGTGCTTACAGGATTTATTTATGATGTAGTGCGCGTGCGATTGCTTGACATCTCCAGGGGTGAGTATTATAAAAGGATACTAAGGGATTTTAAATTCAATTCGGTCGTGGCAGGAGAGGCAAAAATAAGAGAGTTATTTGATGCATTAAATAAGCATAGTTCATCCACGCATGACATAAGGGCTCTCTTCTACCCAAGTTATACAATTGGAAAAAAGGATAGCCAAAAAATAGAGATTGTCCAAATGGAGGCAAAAGAAATCTCAGATATGGAGGCCCTGATCTATATAAAGACAAAGGAATACTATGAACCCCGACAGGGCTTTGAGGTCTACAAGGCTATATTCCCTACGGGGTTTAATAACGACTATTTGATACTTGTAAATCTATCAATGTTTCCTAATCCGATTAAAGAGATTGTATCAAAATACTTCTACTCAGCAACTGAGATTAGACAAAGAAATCTAAAAGAGACCTTTGATCAATATCAAGACCTGGGTTATATCGGGGCCGATGGGCTGCCTAAAAAGGATTTACAAACTGATTGGTTTCTGAGCCAGCAGATTGTTCGAAGAATAAAAATGCTTTTTGAAGAGGACAAACGCTACGGAAAAAGATTCAGCGTCCAAAATGTTCAAGGTTCGTCTAATAATAATATATTCACTTTCAAATTTTCCATTGCTTCGGAGACCCCATCGGATAAAGATAATGAAATTATATTCTCTAAAATACTAAGGCTCGCCGCAGCGGTCCTCCATAGCTATGAATTTGAAGATTTCGTAGGATTGGAACTCATCGATACAGCACCTGAAGGAAAAAGCATCTATCTATCAAAACAAGATCTCGAAAGATTCAGAAGAAAGCGTATAAAATTTAAGGAGCAAAACGAGGGATCCTTAGAAATCCTTCGGTAATCGGGGAAAAACACCCCGAAGGGTCATATAATTTTAACCTTTCTACCCTGTATCTTAAGCCTGCCTTCTGTAAATAACTTTATTGCCTCTGGATATATCCTGTGCTCCTCTCTGTGAATGGCATCAGCGAGCGTCTCTTCTGTATCATCCTCTTTCACTATTACAGGCGCCTGCAATATTATAGGGCCGGCATCCATATCTTCTGTAACAAAATGCACAGTAGGCCCTGTAACCTTGACGCCATACATAAAGGCATCCTTTATCCCATGTGTTCCTTTAAACGAAGGTAAAAGCGCAGGATGTATGTTCAGAATCCTGTTCTTATATTTATCTACAAAATCTCTTGAAACCAACCTCATAAATCCTGCAAGCACTATCAATTCTATGTTTTCCTTTCTGAGATTCTTTAAAATCTCTCTCTCAAAATCTTTTTTTGAATTGAAATTCTTCCTTTCTACGACGACTGTCTCGAGCCCGGCCTTTTTTGCGCGTGTCAACGCAAAGCAATCCGGCACATCTGAAACAACAAGCCTTAATTCAGCCTTTATATAACCTCTCTTCTTAGCGTCTATAATAGCCTGCAGATTTGTCCCATTTCCGGAACAAAAAACAGCAATGTTCATATCTCCTCCAAAATAACTTCACAAAACATGCATTGCACATTTTGTGAAGTTAAGCAAGCATTTCATCTATCTTGCTTTTTATATTGTCCTTGGACGTTACTCCGGTAATTCTCGCAAACTCCTTGCCGCCTTTAAAGAAAAGAAACGTAGGTATATTCATTACCCCGTATTTAGTAGCGGCCTCCATTGCCTCGTCAACATTGAGCTTTGCAACCTTACATCTATCCTTGTATTCCTTGCTAATCTCGTCAATGAGAGGCGTAATCATCTTGCATGGCCCGCACCATGCTGCCCAGAAATCCACTATTACAGGCATGGCTGAATGCACAACCTCCTGTTCAAAATTATCCTTTGTCAACTGAATTACATGCTGCACCATAGACCTCCTCCGTTAACCTACTATGCACTTTGTTGGGCATTTTTCGACGCATAACTTTAGCGGGGTCTCCTTATTGACCTTCGTATAATCCAAGTACGATACATTGTCCTCTACAATAAATGCGCCTTTAGACAGTTTTTCGCAAATTTTACATGCAATACACCCGACCTCACACGAATCTTTTACAAAACGTGCGTTATCTTTAGAAAGGCATTTAACATAAAATTTCTCTGAGATATCTTCAAGCGATATTATATCTTTAGGGCATTCTACAACGCACTTCCCGCATGCAGTGCATTTCTGAGGGTCAACTACAGGGATGCCATCCTTTGACATATGGATTGCATCAAACGGACATACCCTGACACAATCTCCGAAGCCGAGACAGGCGAAACCACATAACTTCTGGCCCTGTGCAATCAAATTTGCGCCAGTGCAGGTCTTGACACCGTCATAGATATATTTGTCCTTTGCCTTAACCCCGCCGCCGCATCTTACTCGCACAATTTTCTTCGTAAGTGGCTTCTTTTCTGCACCTAATATATCTGCAATCTTATTATATACCTCTTCGCCCCCTGCTGAGCAGCTGGTAAGGCTCACATCTCCTTTAGTAATTGCCTCTGCCAATGCAGCGCATCCTGCCTTACCGCAGGCCCCACAATTAGATCCTGGTAAAGCAGAAAGTACCTCTTCTATCTTTGGGTCCAGCTCAATATTAAAGACCCTTGCGGCAAAAGCTAACCCCAATCCAAATAAAATCCCCATAGTTGACATAATGATAATAGGCGCTAACATACTAATACGATAACTTCACATTTTGTGCAATGCACAAAATGTGAAGTTATTTTTTGTTAAAAACGGAAGCCGCTAAATCCCATAAAGGCCAATGACAGTAAGGATGCGACAATAAATGCTATAGGCATACCTTTCATAGGGCGTGGCACATCGCACAACTCAAGTCTTTCACGTATGCCTGACATAAAAAGCAGGACCATTGTAAATCCTACACCTGCGCAAAAACCCTGAACAATACAAAACAAAAAGGCCCTTGCCAGATTATCTGCGGTCTCAAGAAACATCTCGCTGTTTAGAACCGCCACCCCAAATACTGCACAGTTAGTCGTAATTAGAGCAAGGTAAATGCCAAAGACCCTGTAGAGGGCAGGGCTGAATTTCTGTATAAACATCTCTATGAGCTGCACAAAACTGGCTATTACAAGTATAAATGATAAGGTGCGCAGGTATTCTATATGAAATGGTTTTAATAAAAAACTGTACACGGCCCAGGTAATAACAGAAGATGCCGTCATAACAAAAGTAACCGCTAACCCCATATAGAAGGCAGAACGCGTTTCTTTTGACACGCCTATAAATGGACATAGCCCTAAAAATTTTGAAAGGATAAAATTATTTATGAATATCACGCTTATGGCTATCATTAACAACTGGCTAAAGTCCATAATTACCTCTCCGTTAGATAATTAACAAGGCCTATTAAAATCCCTATAACCAAGAGTGCCCCCGGGGCCAGTATAAATAAAAGCGCTGGCTCAAAGCCCTTTGTAATAACATACCCTAAAAGCGTGCCGTTTCCTAAACATTCTCTTATTGCTGAAATAATAACAAGTGCTAATGTAAAGCCGACGCCCATGCCAAGACCGTCAAAGACCGACCTTAGAAGAGCATGTTTTGACGCAAATGCCTCTGCCCTCCCGAGGACAATACAATTTACTACAATCAACGGAACAAATATTCCAAGCGCCTTTGACAACAAAGGGAAATACGCCTTCATAACAAGTTCAACTATGGTGACAAATGTAGCTATGATAACAATAAAACATGGTATCCTTATTTTACCTGGTATGAAATTTCTTAAGCTTGATACAATGATATTTGAACACACTATGACAAAGGTAGCAGCAATCCCCATGCCAAATCCATTTACAACACTTGTAGAAACTGCCAGCGTAGGACATAATCCTAGTGCCAGACGAAAAGTGGGGTTCTCGTGCATTATGCCTTTTACGAATTCATGGAATAGTTTTTTCATTTTTTAAAAACTCCGTAAGTCCTGGTCTTTGTGTATCTATCTATCAAAGGCACCATGGCATTCATAAATAGAATTGCATATGAAACCCCCTCTGGATAACCACCTTTAAGCCTGATTAAAACAGTCATCACGCCGCAGCCAATGCCAAATATAACATTGCCTTTTTTAGTAAGTGGTCTTGTTACATAATCTGTTGCCATAAAAAATGCGCCCAAAAGCAATCCGCCAGAAAGTAAATGAAAAATAAAATCGCCTTTAAAAATCCCATCTCCCCCAAATGCCCACGTTAGAAACATAACTGTGCTTATAAAGCTTAAGGGTACATGAAAAGAAATAATATTTGTAAAGATTAAAAATATTGCGCCTAATAATAACATTAATATACAGACCTCGCCTATCGAGCCGCCATGGTTTCCGAGAAAAAGGTCTATATAAGTAAAACCCTTTGCAGCTCCTTTAGCCAGAGGTGTAGCAGTTGAAATCGAATCCACAATCCATCTAGGATTTTTCCAGGTAGTCATATACACAGGCCATGAAACCTGTAAAAAAGCCCTGCCTACAAGCGCGGGATTAAATATATTGTAGCCAAGGCCTCCAAAGATCTGCTTTCCTATAATAATGCTTACTGCCCCGCCTGCTACAGGGAGCCAAAAAGGGACCTCTGGCGGAAGATTATATGCCAATAGCAGCCCTGTCAACAATGCGCTCCCGTCAAGGATAACCTTTGGATCTTTATTTCTGAATTTTAAAAATATAAATTCGCTTAGAATGCAGGAAAGCATGGAAATAAGTATCACCTTTAAGCTGCACAAGCCAAATATGTATATACCTGCAAGCCCTGCTGGCAATAGCGAAAGGATTACAGTGAACATAATCCTCTGAGTAGTAATGCCCGACTTAATGTGCGGCGCCGGTGAAACAGTAAGGTTATTATCTTTCATCAAGAATCTCCAGACCTTCTGACCTTATGGAATCTAAAACAGCCCTGCTGGATATAGTAGCGCCAGTAATCGCCTGAATCCCTTCCTTAGAGAGTTCTATGCGCCTAACATCAGCGCCAGTAAATTGTTCTGTAAAATAAGGGGCATTGCTTTTCCCTGTGTCAGGCTCTTCTGAAAATAACTGCCTTAGGGCCTTAAATAATGTTTTATCAGATACAACCTCTATTATCCTTGTACCAAGGCCTGGCGTTTCACTCTGGCTCAATATCCTGACTCCAGTAATCCTGCCATCACGCCTTATACCTACCATGGTTTTGATGGAACTTGAATATCCGTATTTCTCTGCAATAAATACATAGCCCTGCACCTTTTCGCCTGAACCTCTAAAGGCCTTCCAGTATTTTACCTCTCCATCGTCATATACAGGTTCAAGGCGATCCCCTACTGATTCAGGCATAACCTGCCTTAAGGCCTCCTCCTGTATCATCCTTTCTCGCATTTCAATTTTAGGCTTCGTAACCTGATACACGCAGGCTAGGACAGATGCAGCAACCAGATTTGCTGCAAACAAGGTTAAAATAAATCTCAAGACATTCTTCATACCTTCCTTGCGTTTATTTTTGCTAATTTTATATACTGGACAAGTGGTATGCTGGATGGACACACATAACTGCACGAACCACACTCAATACAGTCAAGCGGGTCATAAGAAGCTGCTATATCAAGCCTTTTGTTCTTTACCCCAATACCAATCATACATGGCATAAGACCAACAGGACACGCCTCTATGCAACGCGAGCACCTTATACAGCTCATCTCCTCTTCGCCCCTAAACGTCTTATCCAGAACAAGAATGCCTGATGTGCCCTTTATTACAGGCGTATCTAAACTATATTGTGAGATGCCGGTCATTGGCCCGCCCATAACAATTTTATAAACACCGCTCTTAAAATCAAATCCGCAAAATCCCAGAACATCCTTAATAGGGGTGCCTATCCTCGTCAGGACATTCTTTGGTTCTTTTAAAAAACTGCCAGAGATAGTAATCACCCTTTCGTACAATGGTTTTCTAAAATATACTGCCTCATAGATACTAAAAACTGTCTGGACATTATTTACTACGCATCCTATCTCTAACGGCAGCCCCCCAGAAGGGACCTCGCGATTTAAGAGTATCTTAATAAGCTGCTTTTCTCCTCCCTGTGGATAACGCGTCTTTATCTTAACCACCTTGACCTTTGAGCGTTGGCCCTTAACCATAAACAGCGCACTGCCTAAGTTCTCAATCGCATCTAACTTATTGTCCTCTACTGCAATAATCACATCATTTACTCCCAGGGCCTCTGCGATTAAATAAACTCCAAGGATTATCTCTTTTGGCTTTTCAAGCATTAATCTATAATCGCATGTTAAAAAAGGTTCGCATTCTGCGCCATTCACAATAAGGGTGCCTATCCTTTTATTGTTGGGGGGAGATAATTTTACATGTGTTGGAAATGCCGCTCCCCCAAGACCCACAATGCCAGCATCTCTAACAATATCTATTATCTCATGCCGAGATATATGCGATATGTCTCTAGGGGCATCCGAAAATGCCTTCGTATCCTGACCATCTGATTCTATAATAATCGCCTTGAAACTTCCTATAACTGGATGGATGCGTTCTTCAATCGCTATAACCTTTCCGGATATACCTGAATGAAGCCTGCTCGAGATAAAGCCCCTCAAATCTGCAACCAGAGTTCCTGTCTTGACTATATCCCCTGCGCCAACAACAGGTTCTGAAGGAGCGCCTGTATGCTGAGACAAAGGGAGTATCGCTTCCCTGGGCAAAGGCGCTATCTCTATTTTTTTATGTCTGGTAACAGCTTTAAATTCAGGCGGATGTATAAAATTCATTTTGGGCATAATATTACCTTATTATACAAAAAAGTGTACTCCTTGACAACCTTTTTAAGTTAAAGTATACTTAAATCTAGGGGGGAATTATGGGCGTGGGAGATTTTGGCAATTGTTGCATGGATTGCCAAATATACTGGTCCTGTGAAACAAAGTGGTACAGAGGCGAGCGCCACGAAGAAAATATCTGCTGTGCTATATGCAACTATCACAACACCTGCCAAAAAATCTGGAAAGAAAAAAATAAGCCTTCAAAAAAGAAGCACTGATTCAAACCAAAACCTTACTCCTTTTCAATAACTCCAAAAACTAATTTCATCAAACCTATACAAGAAAATACTAATCCTGTTACAACAAGAACCAAAAACTTGCTCACCAATTCCGCAAAGAACGACGTCAATATCATAAATAAAAGAAAGGCAAGATGCATTATAACTTCCAGAAAACTAAAAATCCTTCCCCTCATATCATCCGCCATAACTTCATGAAGAAGGGTATTTGAAGATATAATGATGGGAGAAGCAAAGATACCGAGGATTACTGAAAGTATGCCTGCGACTAAAAAAGAGGGCCAAAACTTAACCCCCAGAGAAAAAGCGACTATTGTTAGACCCGTCAAGCATAGACCAAAATATATCACCTTTTTCTTGCTTAACCTTGCTCCAAATCTACCGTAAAGCACAGAACCCAAAAATAACCCTGCGCCCAACAGCATAGCCAATAAACCCAGATGTTCTGTTGAGGAATGCATGGTCTGCTGCACGAAAACAATTATTATAATATAAATCGAGCCGACGCCAGCCATAATAAGAAACATGATATCTGCCACCATCCTGATTTCCTCGTGCCCCCGTAGATACGTCAATCCTTCCTTTATGTCACCCATTATGGTCTTTTTTATAAGAATCTTAAATCTTTCTAATTTATTTGATACCACAAACTCCTTTTTCAATCTCAACGTTACAAAAGAAACCATCAAGGCAGAGATAAAGTATGTAACTGAATCTACATAGAACCCTCCTTTTGCGCCAAGGCGGCCTACTATTATCCCGCCAAAACCAAAACCAATAATTGTCGCAATCATCATAGTCGTTGATGTCAGGGAATTTGCCAGTAATAACCTGTCCTTATGCACAATATCAGGTATAATGGAAAGCTTTGAAGGCAGAAAAAATCTTGTAACAGAAAATATGATAAATACCAATATATAAATAGGCACCATGCTTCTAGAATATGTAATTGCAAAGGGTATGAAGAGAACAAGAATCCCTCTCAATAAATCACAAGATATCATAGTATATTTTCTATTCCATCTATCAACATAAATACCAGCTATGGGGCCTACAAGAAAGACTGGAAGGATTGTGAATGAAAAGAGTTTTGCAAGTTCTAAGGCGGATCCAGGGGTACGCGCATATATCAAACCTATCAAGGCCATCTGATTGAGTCTGTCGCCGAAGTTCGATATAACCTGTGAAAACCACAGAAATGAAAAATTCCTGTCTCTTAGAAGTTCGCGGACTCTGGCCATGTAATCTATAGAGAAGGTCCTTCGAACCCTCTTCAATTTACTGGAGCCGATGAGAGGATTCGCCGCCCTCAAAATTTCCGATTGAAATTTTTCGGGTCGGGCACTCGCTTTGCTGTCGGCGCGGATTGCGCCTTTTCCTCGCTACTTGCTCGGCGCAAAGCTCCCTTCGAATCCTCTTCAATTTACTGGAGCCGATGAGAGGATTCGAACCTCCAACCTGAGCTTTACGAAAGCCCTGCTCTACCATTGAGCTACATCGGCATAATACTCCCCAACAACTTTACAAAAGTGACATTGTTAGTTTGTAAAGT
>CAYZNX010000035.1:0-9711 GCA_964479825.1 uncultured Planctomycetia bacterium
GACAGGGTTCGAATCCAGTATCGCAGATTACGCAGATAAAAAGAATGGACCAAATAAAGACAATTAAAGAACAAATAGGATTTTTAATAGAGCTCCAAGTCATAGATGGGGAAATTCATGCATTAGAAAGAGAAAAGACAGAGAAACCTGAGCAGATTAAGAGGATAGAGGAGGCCTTGGAGAACCGCAGAACTGGAATCAAACAAGCAGAAGAGGCATTGAAGAATTTGCAGGTAAAATTAAAAGATAAAGAGGTGCAGTTACAGCAAAAAGAGGAGCAGATAAAAAAATTAGATGGCCAACTCTATCAGATAAAAACTAATAAAGAATATACTGCTATGCTTACGGAGATACAAGGCATCAAGGCAGACAATTCTCTTATAGAGGAAGAGATTTTAAGGCTTATGGAGGAGATAGACGCCGCTAAGGATGATTTGAGACAGGAGAAAGAATCGTTTAGAGGAGAGGAATTAAAGGTGCAAAAAGACAAGGGCGAGGTTAATGCGAGGTTGAAAGAAATCGATGCAAGACTTTTAACCCTTATTTCTCATAGGCAGGATATCGTACCTAATATAGAACAGCAGATTTTGTCCAGGTATGAAAGGGTCCTTAAGAACAAAGATGGCCTTGCTATGGTGCCGGTTGAAGATGGTGCTTGCGGTGGATGCCACATGAACCTCCCTCCTCAGGTAATAAGCGAAGTGAAACTTAAAGAGGATATAGTAGTTTGCAATAGTTGTCTAAGGTTGTTATATCTATGACTGATTCTGACAAAATAGCAATATTTATAGATGGTGCCTCAAGGGGAAATCCAGGGCCTTCTGGCATAGGCATAATATTTTGCGATAGCAATAGTAAGATTATCAAGAAACTTTTTAAGTTTATAGGGAGCTCAACGAATAACATAGCAGAATATACAGCCCTTATCTATGCATTGCAGGAGGCATTGATAGATAGACATCAGAATATAGTGATTAAATCCGATAGTGAGCTATTGACTAAGCAGCTAAGAGGGGAGTATAAGGTAAAAAACGAAAACCTTAAGTCTTTTTATGAGCAATTTAGACACCTCAGCCGGGGTTTTAAAGAAATAGATATAGTTACTATAGATAGAAAAGATAATACCTTGGCAGATAAGCTTGCTAACAAGGCAATTGATTCGCGCTTTGATGATTCTTTAAAGATAGAATAATCATATAATAAATGACGAATGAGGTATAGTCTGGGTGGTCACGTTGGTTTATAGGCCTATTGTCAGAGATCCTTCGGCGCTTCGTGCTTCAGGATCGTCGGCATAAGTTTAGGTACTAGGGCCGATGAGGAAAGTCCGGGCTCCATAGGGCAGCGTAGCGGGTAATACCCGTCTCCGCCAAAGAACATTGGCGGACGGATTAGAGCCACAGAGACGTAGTAGCGGCCGGCAAGGCTAGTGGATGTAAGATTCTTCGTCCGCCTATGGCGGACTCAGAATCACATCACAGCCTTCGGCTGTGATGTGAAACGCGGCAATCTCTACGCGGAGCAAAACCAAATAGGTCTTGCTGATTAAGAATGGCCCGTTCGGTATAGCAAGACGGGTAGGTTGCATGATCCTGGCAGTAATGCCAGGAGTAGATAGATGATCATCACCTCTACAAGGGGCACAGAACCCGGCTTATAAGTCTATGCCGCATTCGTTGCTTGTTCTACAAATATCAACTCACCCTCATCTCGTATAACTTCACATTTTCTGCAATGCTTATTTTGTGAAGTTAAGCCTAGAAATCCGCCGTAGCCCGCACTTAATTTAGCGGAGGTGGACAGCTTGTATTTTTCTCAAGTATGTGATATATTTTGGAATATGCGTATAGCGGCGATTATTTTAATATCAATAGCTATCTATATCCCCGTACTCTATGCCGATACAATTTTTATGAAGGACAAAAGCGAGATAAAAGGTCTGATTGTGGATGAATATGTAGATAGGGTTATTTTGAGTACAGTAGACGGCGAGAAAGAGGTCTTTAGGGAGGATATCGAAAGGATTAATTACGATACAGAGGAACAGAACTTTATGCAGCTTGGAAAGGCATATGAGGCAAAGAGATTATACAGGAAAGCAGCCTCATATTATAAGAAGGCTATGGAGGTCAATCCTGATTATGAAGAGGCCAGAGAGGCTTATCTTGCCAGCCAGGCAAAGATTTGGCGGCAAGGAGATGCTTTAACTAAAAGGGAGATAGAACGCCAGACCTTAGTGAGGGATTGGAGCAAGGGGAGGGTTAAGGAAAATCTGCCGCTACCCAAAGACAAAAAAGATATTTTAAAAGATACGCTTGGTATTTCATTGGCAGCACAAGACGGTATTTTTATAATAGACGATGTAAGGCCTTATTCAAGCGCAGATAAGGCAGGCATTGAGGCAGGAGATGTTTTGGCAGGTATATGGGGGAGGTTTACCAGTCACAGAACGATGGATGATATAGTAGATGAACTCCTGGGACCGGAACATTCTGAAGTAAAGGTATCACTCGAAAAAGAAATTTCAATACCGATAAAAGCCCCTGTTAAAAACCTGTATAAAGAACTGGGTGTCCTTCTGAGATTTGAGTATGAGGGGCTTACAGTGGACGAGGTTGCAGAAGATAGGCCAGGCAGGTTAGCAGGGTTGAAAGAGGGTGATCTTGTGATGGCAATAGATAAAGAATCCACTAGATACCTTCCTATGGATCAGGTTACGGAGCTCATAAATAAAACAAATAATAGGAAAGAGATTACTTTCCACATCAGGAGAGACCTTAACTTAAGGAGATAGTGACAGTTATGCCAAGGCGGGCTTTACGAAAAAGATACATTATTAAAAGGGGGCTGCAATTCCGTTATATAGGAATAGTTTTTTTGCTTGCCTTAATTACGTCTATAGTTACAGGCTATACTGTATTTGCAACCGGCTGGGGCCTTCTGGGGGAAAGACTTGCCAATGTCTATCCGCAGGGACGACTGGCCGATGTTTTTAAGGCAACGAATATAGCATTAGCCAGAAATTTATTATTTGTTTCTCCCTTTATTTTTATATTAGGGCTTTTGTTTTCTCATAAGATAGCAGGCCCTGTTTACAGGATTGAAAAAACCCTTGTTGAGATTTCAAAAGGCAACCTGCCCTTAAAAATTAAGTTGAGAAGAGGGGATGAACTTTCAGATCTTGCCGAGGTTATAAATGTGCTTACAGACAATTTAAATAAGAGTATAATCTCGGATAAAGAGGCTGTTTTGAGAATCCAGAGAGAGCTCGGCTTCATAAAAAAAACAATCTCCAGCCAGCCATATGACTGTAAAATCGTAGAAACTTCTTTAGTTACCCTGCAGACAGAATTAGAGAGGCTCAGCGCCTCTCTTGATAAGTGGAAAACCTCTTCTTAAATCTCTGGCTGAACGAACGCACCTGTACGCTTATATTCGGTTATTCAAAATTTCTCAAATTTCCCTGCAGACATCTTGACATGTTAGTTACAGGTGCGGTAATCGGTGAGTTAACTTCACATTTTCTGCAATGCTTATTTTGTGAAGTTAAGCTCTGACAGCCTTAAGGCTGTCTGCGCGATGTAACCCTTTACCCCCTCTTAACTCACCCATTACCAGGTGCGGTGGAAAAAAATTGATTTTTTATTTAAATAGTGATAATATATATCTTTAAGTAAAAACAGCCATTTGACAGGGCCTTGATATGCAACAAATTAAAGCAGCCAAGAGACAAAACAATAATAAAAATAGACCTAACAGGAATATTGTTCTCTGGATAGGCCTTTTGCTCCTCTTCATGTATGTCTTACGCATAGGGTCATTGTCTTCTCAGATTGCGCCAAAGGAATTGAGTTACGGTGAGTTCTATAAACTATTAGAAGATAATGGCCGCACTGGCGCGATAGAGTCAGCGGTTAAGATAGACGATAAAGTCAAAGGTCTTTTTTCCAGCGGTACTAATTTTACGGTTCATATCCCTTCGGAGGACCATGATCTGTTGAGACTACTTAGAGAAAACGTCCCTAATTTTGACATACGGCCGCCAAAGACATTATTGGCAAATCTTCTTTATTCCCTTGGCCCGATGATTTTATTTATCTCCTTTTTGTGGTTTTTTGTTTATAGAAGCGCTGCACAGGGTGGAGGCAGGATACTTTCGTTTGGAAAGAGCCGCGCCCAGCAGATTACAAGCAATAAGACGAAAATTACTTTTAATGATGTTGCTGGTGTTGATGAGGCAAAAGAGGAGCTTAAAGAAGTTATAGAATTCCTGAAGGACCCAAAGAAATTTCAGAAGTTAGGAGGTAAGATACCTAAAGGCGTGTTGCTAATGGGCCCACCGGGAACTGGCAAGACCTTATTGGCCAAGGCAGTTAGCGGCGAGGCAGGGGTCCCGTTTTTCAACATAAGCGGTTCTGACTTTGTTGAGATGTTTGTAGGCGTAGGCGCTTCAAGGGTGCGCGATTTGTTTGAACAGGCTAAACGGGCGGCAAAGATGAGCGGCAAGGGTTGCATAATCTTTATAGATGAGATAGACGCAGTAGGCCGGCAGCGTTTTGCAGGTATCGGCGGCGGACATGACGAGCGTGAGCAGACACTTAATGCGCTACTTGTTGAGATGGATGGGTTTGACACGCAAGAGGGCGTGATATTGATTGCAGCGACTAACAGGCCGGATGTCTTAGACCCTGCTTTGTTGAGGCCGGGTAGATTTGACAGGATGATAGTTATTAGCCGGCCTGATATTATCGGCAGGGAGGAGATCTTAAAGGTCCATGTAAAGGATATAAAGTTAGGGAAGGATGTAGATTTAAGGTGTATAGCCAGACAGACATCTGGATTTTCAGGCGCTGATTTGGCTAATCTTGCTAATGAGGCAGCTCTTCTGGCATCAAGAAGAGACAAGGAAGCAGTGGGTATGGCTGAGATGCAGGAGTCTATTGAGAGGGTAATAGCCGGGCCGGAAAAAAAGACGCGTGTAATAAATACAGAAGAGAAAAAGATAGTCAGTTACCATGAGTCAGGCCATGCATTACTCGCCCTTTTAATACCAGGGGCAGACCCATTGCATAAGGTTTCTATTATACCGCGGGGCATTGCATTAGGTTATACCATGAGACTTCCAATGGAAGACAGGCACATTATGACAAAGAAAGAGCTTCTTGGCAAGATAATAGGGATATTAGGGGGCAGGGCCAGCGAAGATATAATTTTCAGAGAGCTTTCTACTGGTGCCATGGACGATCTGGAGAAGGCAACAGAGATTGCAAGAGATATGGTTATGAGATGGGGCATGAGCGAGGACCTGGGTAATGTTACTTTTGGAAAGCGCGAGGAGCAGATTTTTCTTGGCAGGGATATAGTAGAAGAGAGGAACTACAGTGAGTCTACTGCAGTTGAGATTGATAGAGAGGTGCGAAGGATTATCGAGGGATGCTACAAAAGGGCCAAAGAAGAACTTTCCAATAATATTGATAAATTAAGAATGCTGGCTGAAAAAT
Source organism: uncultured Planctomycetia bacterium (assembly GCA_964479825.1). Classification (GTDB taxonomy): domain Bacteria; phylum Omnitrophota; class Gorgyraeia; order Gorgyraeales; family Gorgyraeaceae; genus CAYZNX01. The sequence continues at coordinate 5,502 of CAYZNX010000035.1, forward strand.
TACTGGAGAAGGAGGTAATGGATGCCGAGGAGGTAAAAAAGCTTGTTCTTGTTGATCCTGGCAATAAGTAAGAGAAGCCTTAAGTAAGCGGTGAGTTAACAGCCTAAAGGCTGGGTTCCCTTGGAGTAGCATGTTAGATTTTGAGTTTGGTTCCCGTACGTATCTCATGGGGATACTGAATCTTACGCCTGATTCTTTCAGTGGCGACGGCATATACGATGATACAGAGGCCGCCGTTGAAGAGGCGCAGAGGATAGTTGATGAAGGTGCAGACATAATTGACATCGGTGGCGAGTCTACGCGGCCTGGCTCTTTGCCGGTATCATTGGATGAAGAGTTAAGCCGGGTTATACCTGTTATAAAGAGGCTGTCAAAGAAGATATCCATCCCTATTTCAATTGATACGCAAAAGTCAGAGGTGGCGCGGCTTGCACTTGACAACGGCGCAACAATCATTAATGACATTACAGGCCTTGAGTCAGACGATAAAATGGCTGATGTCGCCAGTCTTTATAAAGCCAAGGTTGTGATAATGCATATCAAGGGCACACCCCAAACAATGCAGAGAAATCCTACTTACCATGATTTGATAAAAGAGGTCAGGGATAGGTTGATGGAACTCATCGAGAAGGCCGAGGAGAAAGGGGTAAGAAGGGAAAATATAATAGTTGACCCTGGCATAGGTTTCGGAAAAACATTTGAACATAATTTAGAGATACTGAAGAACCTCGCTTATTTTAAAGATGAGCTGGCCAGGCCCATACTCATCGGCACCTCAAGAAAATCCTTTATAGGAAATATATTAGGGGTAGAGCCAAAAGAGCGGATATTTGGGACCGCAGCGAGCATTGCAATAGCAATAAAAAACGGGGCAGACATTATAAGGGTGCACGATGTTAAAGAGATGAAACAGGCGGCCATGGTTACAGATGCAATAGTCCGGCGAAGACAAAAAATAACTTTCTAATTTCACAAAATAAGCATTGCAGAAAATGTGAAGTTATTTTGCGAGGCGGTATTAGATGCTTAATTATACTGATTTAATAAAAATTCTGGTGGAGATAAGCATACTCTGGTTTATTTTTTATTTTGTTTTGATATTTGCCAGGGGGACGCACGGTGTCCAGGTTTTTAAAGGCATAATATTCATCGTGTTTTTTTTTATTGTAACTCAGAAGCTCGGCCTTGACACGATAAACTGGCTCCTCACCAAGTTATTTGCAATATCCGTTATTGCTTTTTTGATAATCTTTCAGCCCGAGCTTAGACGCGGCCTCGCCAGGATCGGGCAGCACAGGTGGTCTGATATTTTTCTTAGGGAGGCCGAGATCCTTAACGAGGTCGTTAAGGCTGTAATTTCTCTTTCAAAAAGGAAGATAGGGGCGCTTATAGCAATAGAAAAAGAAAGCAGGCTTAATCATTATATTGAGAGCGGCGTAGAGTTAGACGCGAGGGTATCAACAGAGCTTTTAATAACAGCCTTTATGCCGAATACGCCACTCCACGACGGAGGCATTATAATTGCCGGCGGCAGAGTCATAGGCGCAGGGTGTTTATTTCCGCTTACGCAGAATCCGAATATATCAAGGACATTAGGCACCAGGCATAGGGCAGGGTTAGGCTTAAGCGAAGAGACTGACGCAGCAGTGATTATTGTCTCAGAAGAGACAGGCGGCATCTCTGTTGCAACAGGCGGCCGGCTTACGCATGACCTTGATAAAGAGTCGCTTGAACGCATACTCAAAGATGCATTCATGCCGGATAAGAAGAAGAAGACCTTGTTTTTCAGCCGGGGTTAGATATCGTGAAGAATTGGATAGTCAATAATTTCTGGATAAAGGCCATATCGCTGATGCTGGCCGTAATAACGTGGTTCTATGTTAATGGAGAGCTGGAAAAGGAAAAGCGGCTTTCGAGAAAGTTTTATAATTCAGAACTGTACAAATCATACCTTTTGGATGGCCAGCCATCTTCACAAACAGATTCTCAGACGGCAGATTAAGGGAGTGCGGGCAAGATGCCTAACCTAGGCGTGAACATAGACCATGTGGCGACCCTGAGGCAGGCAAGAGGAGGCGTTGAGCCTGATCCTGTGCAGGCTGCGGCAATATGCGAGCAGGCAGGATGCGACAGCATTGTGGCGCATCTAAGAGAAGACCGCAGGCATATAAATGATGGAGATATTACGGCATTGCGCAAGGCCGTGAAGACACGTTTCAACCTTGAGATGTCAATACAGAGGGATATTGTAGAGGTTGCAAAAAAAATTTTACCTCACCAGGCTACACTGGTGCCAGAGAAGAGACAGGAACTCACCACAGAAGGCGGCATGAACGTTTCAACGCATCCAGCAAAGGTAGGCCGTGTCGTTGATGAGCTGAGAAAAAAAGGTATTGATGTGAGCGTTTTCATTGACCCAGACAAGAGGGAAATACTCGCAGTAAAAAAATTAGGCGTTGAGATAATAGAGATACATACTGGTAAATACAGCCTGGCTAATACCAGCACCTCGGTAGAAAAGGAGTTTAAGAAGATTGAGGATGCCGCACGTTATGCATTATCTTTGGGGCTTATTGTGAACGCAGGACACGGATTAAATTACGACAACACAAAGAGGATCGCTGGAATAGAAGGTATCAATGAGCTGAACATAGGCCATTCTATAGTATCGGCCGCAGTGTTTACAGGACTCTATCAGGCTGTTAAAGACATGAGGGCATTGTTGGGATGATAGTCGGCCTCGGGGTTGACATTGTAGAGGTTGAAAGGGTAAGACATGCCCTGGATAAATGGGGCAAAAGGTTTTTGGAAAGGGTTTTTACAAACAGGGAGCTCGATTATACAAATACAAAGAAATTCTCGCATGAAAATCTAGCAGCTAGATTTGCCTGCAAGGAGTCTGTTTTGAAGGCCTTTGGTGATACAAGGAGCGGCATACAACTTAAAAATATTGAGGTGCTTAACGATGCAAAGGGGAAGCCGGAAGTAGTTTTGCATAAAGAGGCCTTAGAATTTGCAAAAAGGAATTCTCTGGATAAGATTATTGTCAGCATGTCGCATACCAGTAGCTATGCTGTTAGCAATGCTATTCTGTGGCGCGACGGTCATTGAGATTATGAAAGGATTCAAAGGGGTTTTGAAAAATAGAAGAAAGACCAGCTATAAGGGGGATTATGGGCATGTATTTATTATAGCTGGGTCCATGGGATTAACAGGCGCAGCAGCCCTGTGCTCAGAGGCGTCGTTACGTTCAGGTGCTGGCCTGGCAACGCTTGCTATACCAAGGTCGTTGAATATTGCGATGGAGGCCAGATTGACAGAGGTTATGACATATCCCCTGGATGAGACAGAGGAAGGCAGCCTGTCTTTGAAAGCAAAGAGCAGGATATTAGAAAAGGTAAGGGATTCAAATGTGGTAATTTTAGGTCCTGGCCTTTCGCGCAACAAAGAAACTGAGAGATTGATTCGTCAGCTCATCGTAGAGATTGATAGGTTTATAGTTCTTGATGCGGATGCCTTAAATGCAATTTCCAATGATGCATCTATCCTGAAAAAAACAAGGCAGGGTTCTATGGTGACTCCCCATCCGGGCGAGATGGCCCGCCTTATTAAAAAAGACATCCGTTATATTGAGAATAACAGATTAACTGTTGCAAAAAGATTTTCAAATATTTATAATGCCGTAGTGATTTTGAAAGGTCATGGGACAGTGGTAACAGATGGCGCAGGAAAAGGCCGCTATTACATAAACAAGTCAGGCAACCCTGGCATGGCGACAGCAGGGAGCGGAGATGTGCTTACAGGTGTTGTTGGTAGTTTTTTGTCGCAGGGGCTTGAGCCTTTTGAGGCTGCAAGATTAGCAGTTTATGTGCATGGCCTGGCAGGGGACTTGGCAGCAAAAGAAAAGGGTGAAACAGGACTGATAGCAAGGGATATATTGGAGAATATACCTTATGCAATAAAGCAGGTCAAAGGCTCTTAATGGACAGGTCCTTCGGCACCTATCCGCCTTCGGCGGACTTAACGGCGCCTCAGGATCAAATTTGCTTCGCAAATTTGGGCAGATACCCGAGCGGCCAAAGGGGTCAGACTGTAAATCTGATGGTTCACGCCTACGGAGGTTCGAATCCTCCTCTGCCCACCAGAACCGCAGATTACACAGATAAAGAGGATTCGAAACGAGCGAACGCCGAGCGAAGCGAGGAAAAGG
>CAYZNX010000036.1:0-3315 GCA_964479825.1 uncultured Planctomycetia bacterium
ATATCAAGCAGGGCATTTATTCTATGCGGCTCTATTCTTTGGGTTTCTTCGTTTAGAGATAAGACATAATCCCCGGGCTTGACATTAACAATTGCTGTAGCGGCAGGGATAGCATCCGAAAGGATGCTGGATAGCAGGCGAAAGCCTGCTCCAGGTGGAGCGGCCTTTCGGCTGCTATTCAACGCAAGAGAGCAGCCTTTCGGCTGCTGTCCAACGCAATGAGTAGCGTGTGAAAGTGCGCGTTCCTCATTTAATCGTATTACTGGCAAAATCGTATCTCCTGTGACGCAAAGGCCGTCTCTATCAGCGGCTTCGGTGGTGGCTGGGGCTGGCTCGGCTTGAGCTTCGGCAGCGGCTTGTTGGCCAGGCTCTTCATCCGCTGAAATTACCCCTTGAGCAGCTTCTCGTAGAGCAGCATGCAATAAGTCTAATTCAAATATCACAAAATCTACGCCTGTATCCAACCAATTGGGAGCAACATCTATCTGTCTTGCTCCCATCCTCTTCCAAAACTCAAGCCATCTCTTCTCTGGCCTGACATGGCCAGTTATTTTGGCATATCCTTGTTTTAATGCCTCTTTCTTGAAAGCCCCTAATAGCCTTAATAGAGCAAAGCTATCTCTATAATTAGGGAGTATAGCTATATCCTCTCCATATAAGGTATCTTTTGCTCTTACCTGGCTATAAGGAACTTTTAATGATGACCGAGATAATAGATAACCCACTATCTCACCTGTTAAGGTATCTCTTACAATGATATTTATGGCTTGCGGGTCTTTAAGGATCGGCTCAATATATTCCCTTCCTAACTGCATAGTGTCTGGATAAGAGTTTCTTTCAATCAAAACAAGCTCTTCTATTAAATCCTCTGTGATATCCTCTGAATTAAGTATCTGAACTTTAAATGTAGTCTTTGTTTCTGTTATAGGTTCTTTTTGTCCTTGAAAAGCCTCTATCCTAATTAATCTAAAATGTCCAGAGGCGAGCTTTCCTTTTAAACTTAAGTTATTATATTCATCTACTCCAAAGTGGTTTTCAAAGTCTTCCCATTCATTCGTATGAACTGGTTTTAGTAAAACTGGTTCTGCATTTTTATATTCATCCAAAGCTAATATAGCCTCGGTAACTTCTTTAAAATTAGATATCTCTCCTTTAAAAGAGGTATCTGGAAGGCCAATCCCTGCAAAACCCTTGTCCTTTGCAATATCTTTTAAGCCTTTAAGTATCTCTGGAAGCAAAAGATGTAAGCCACTCATAAGCTGCAAGGTCTCAATGGCAAGGATTCTATTTCCTTGACTATCTTGAGTCTCCATCAGTCCAATGTAGCCAGATACATTGCCATTTATATACAAGAGGTAATACATCGTATCAGGGTGAAGGGCTCTGGTGTAGGCAAAACCATAATCCTCATCCTTGGTGCAGTCTGAAACTGGAAAGCCCCTGAATAAACCTTGGAATTTAACTGGTATAAGGCGGATTGTCTTTTCTCCTTGTGCCTTAACAGGTCTTAAGAGGCTAATTTGAGAAGAAAGTTCTTGTATCCTTTCCTGAATTTCGTCTTTAACCTCTTTAGGCGGAACCCTGGAACTTGATTCGGAAAGATGTCTTGTGCGGTCACTATATATTTGATCTAGAGATATTAGTCTTAAATACACATCTGGGGAATTAAGGCCTTCTCTTAATTGGCTGTCGCTTAGACCAAAGCATGCCATAGCCTTTTCCATAAGCTTGAGATAGAACTGGGATTTTTTAGATGGGTAATTTGTATGGCTTAAGGCATAGATAGCTTCTAACAGTAAGGCCTTGTTTGATATAGCCTTTAATCCTTCTTTTATTTTTTCTACATCCTTAAGAAGTTGGTTTTCCTTTTTGTCGAAATAAAGATAAGCCCCAATGTGTTTTAATAGTATCTGGCCGCCAATATATCCTATTTTTTCAAGGAGGTCTTTATTTCTTTCTTGAATAGCTTCTTTGATCCTTATATAGGCATAGATACGCCTTATGAAACCATCCTCTTCGCTCTCAGGAACCTCTAATAAGAAACTTAAAGAAATTAACTCTTGATAGCCTTCTTTAAGCTCTTCTATTTCTCTATCTATAAGGCCTGTATCTATCTGGTCAGTCTGGTAAATAATTCCTTTGGATGTTATGGTAAAAGCCCTATAGCCTTTAAGGTCAAAGAGGTTATTCAGATATCTGGGATATCTTTTAATAAACTGGGCACACCTATCTATAATCCTCATAAACTCATTAAAACTTATTGATATCCCATCTAAAGATAATCTGATATAACCTAACAAAATAGCCTTTTTATCCTCAAGGCTAAATGGCTTTTCAAGGACCCTTTGAGCCTCTTGTTTAAGGTTCGTAATATATGCCTGATGGTTCTTGCTTCTTACATATTCCTCAACCACCTCTTTAACATAAGGTAAGTTTTCCTTATAATAAAGTAACGCCATATCTAATAAATCACTGATTAAAGAAGGATGTATCTTAAATAAGCCAAGGATTATCTCTTTAAGGGCAAGGGATTTATTATAAGGGTCGGTGATTTCTTCTTGGGCAATCTTCATGGCTTCATCTAATAATCTCTTTGCTTCTTCTATCCTTCCTATATTAAATAAGCCAAGGCTTATCTCTTTAAGGGCAAGGGATTTATCATAAGAGCCGGTGATTTCTTCTTGGGCAATCTTCATGGCTTCATCTATCCTTCCTATATTAAATAAGCCAAGACTTATCTCTTTAAGGGCAAGGGAGTTAGAATAAGGATCGGTGATTTCTTCTTGGGCAATCTTTATGGCTTCATCTAATAATCTCTTTGCTTCTTCTTCTCTTCCCATATTAAACAAGACAAGGCTTAGGTCTTTAAGGGCAAGGGATTTGTAATAAAGGTTAGTGATTTCTTCTCGGGCAATCTTCATGGCTTCTTCTATCCTTCCTATATTAAATAGGCCAAGACTTATCTCTTTAAGGGCAAGGGATTTAGAATAAGGATCGGTGATTTCTTCTCGGGCAATCTTTATGGCTTCATCTATCCTTCCTATATTAAATAAGACAAGGCTTATCTCTTTAAGGACAAAAGATTTATAATAAAGGTTGGTGCTTTCTTTTCGGGCAATCTTTATGGCTTCATCTAGTAATTCCCCTGCTTCATCCTTTCTTCCTATATTAAATAAGACAAGGCTTATCTCTTTAAGGACAAAAGATTTATAATAAAGGTTGGTGCTTTCTTTTCGGGCAATCTTTATGGCTTCATCTAGTAATTCCCCTGCTTCATCCTTTCTTCCTATATTAAATAAGACAAGGCTTATCTCT
>CAYZNX010000036.1:3415-9696 GCA_964479825.1 uncultured Planctomycetia bacterium
TCTAATAATCTCTTTGCTTCTTCTATCCTTCCTATATTAAATAAGCCAAGGCTTATCTCTTTAAGGACAAGGGATTTGTGATGAGAGATGATGATTTCCTCTCGGGCAATCTTTATGGCTTCATCTAATAATCTCTTTGCTTCTTCTTCTCTTCCCATATTAAACAAGACAAGGCTTAGGTCTTTAAGGGCAAGGGATTTGTAATAAAGGTTAGTGATTTCTTTTACAGTTGTTAAGGCCTGGATTAAGGTAACTCCAAATAAAATCTCTCTCGTTCCTGTCAATACAATTGACATAGCCCGCGCTATATTACTCCATTCATCCTGTTCTAACCAGATTGCATCAAAGGTAATATTCTCCTGAGCAGCAAAGTCTTTTAATCTTCCATTATCATTAATTATATCCTTTGCCTCTTTTGTGCTTTCTCTTCTAAGCGCCTTGGCCAATTTATATAGGGAGCTGATTAAATCTATCAATCTCTCGTCCATACCGTCATCTCTTGCCCTTTGTAAGATATAACCCATCATCTCCTTATCTCTTAAAACCTTATGTGCTATGCGGGCTGCATTATGTATAGCGCTGGTATAATGTCCTTCAGAAAAATTAGCATTTGCTGATACTAATATCTTTTCTAATTCTAATTTCGTGCTGTGCTCTATGGTCGTCTCTTGCGCAACTTTATGTATGTACCAATAAAATGCAGGATAAATCTTCCTGAGCCTGGAAAGGTTTTTCTTTGTCAAGCGTAAAATAATATTATAATCACTACTAGTCTTAACTGTTGCGCTCCGTTTAGCACTGGGATCATCCTTTCCAAACGCCATCTCTAAGATTATGTCTCCTGGGCGTCTTCGCGCAATAATCCTCTCTTGTTCTGTACCTTCTCCAAGTACAACATCAGCAGAGCCATCCAACATAATCCCCATTGTCTCTTTAAAATTACCATCTCTATCAAAGGCATCACCCTCTCTGACTATAAGCACCCCTGGCCCATCTATCCATGGCTCGCAAATTAATGCAAGCGCAGTTTTAAATGCATCGCTTATGCCTCTAAGTAAAGCCTCTTCTTGATTCTTTAGGAAAAATCTATTTAAAAGTCCTCTTGTTAGACTCATTTTGTTAAATGCGGATCTTAATTTTTCCCTTATAGGCTCACTCAATTCATCAAAAGAAGTAACATCTAACTCAATAAGAGTACTGCCTGGCTGCACAATGACATTTGCATTAGCAAGATTACCTAAAACTGCATTTTCTCCTATTATATCACCCGCGCCAAGTCTTGTAATAAGAGCGCCGCCTTCACCCCTCACCTCAGCTATGCCGTTTGCTAAAAAGTATAATTTCTCGCCTTTTTCCAATATATTTATAATTTGCGTCTCTTCGGAATAAGTCACAATATGTGCGTATTTTCTCATCTCTTCTATAAATGCGTCTATTTCACCTGGCTCGTCAAATATAATCTCAAGCGGCTTAGAGAATCTAAGGATATCCATTCCTGTGGGTACTGGGTCAATGCCCTTTGGAGTTACTATTGTGCCTGGTTTCATTAGAATCGCTGGTGTGCCATCTGGTAAAATCGGAGGCTCTGGGTCAGCTTCATTATAGTGGAAAAGTAAAACCTCTGGCCGCGTCCCATTCCCACGCGCCTCTGTTACATCCTTTATCAATGCCTGCAGGTCTTTTGTAGTATTGTGAATTATAGGCGCGCCGCCCCATTCAACAATCAGGATATTAACACTCTTTATGAATTCTATGAACGCCTTTTTGTGCGTAGCTATCTCTTTTTCAAAACCACCCGCTGTAGCATTATCTCCAGCTAACCTGAATCCTGCGACCTGCCGTTCATCCAACTCTTGAGAATATTTCATATCACCTGAAAATGCCATGCTAAAGCCATTCTTCTTAACCGGCCTCTTGTCTCTATCAACCTGAACTATCCTGCAGAGCCAATTATAAGGTGGCTGCCGCGTAATGAACGTACCGAGCTCCACGTCATAACCTATTTCATCAAATCTATAACCACTAACTATATCGCTTAAATATAAAAATGATGGCTTGTCATAACCCTTATCTTTAAATTCACATAACCCTGCATAACTCTCAATATCAGAAAGTTCTCGTGCTATAATGCCTTTCAATCCCGTATCCTTTAGATGTTTATTGACAAAATCTCTTATCTGTTCCATAACTATAGGCGAAGCAACAACTGCTGTAATGTCTTCTTGTGACAGAAATTTCATAAGGTCGCCTATGTGGTCTAAGTGGCCGTGCGAAAGATATATTATGAGTTTCTCGGTTTTAGGTATTGCGCCTGCCGCTCTAAGAGCTAGGAAGACATCATGTGTACCAAAACCAACATCTGTTATAAGGCCGTATTTCCCAGGCACTAAAGAGTGATAGAACCCAGTGGTCGGCCTATCTCCTGCAGGGGTGCCGTCACCGAGGCTATATACAGTACCAGGGATTCTTTTGCTTACATGATATGTTATTTCTTCTCCTTCTTTAAGGCCTGTTAACCTGACCTCTGGCAACTTATCCAAATCTGCTTCATAAGAGGCTGCATCTGTTGTAATAATAACCTCGCCATTTAGAATTCTAACATTGACCCTCTCTGTAACTGTTTCTTTATCCTTTATTATATACACAGGTACATTATCGCAGTTTCCCTCTTCACCTAAGTAAACAATATTAGCAATATCATCTACATCAAATTCTTTTGGATCATTTTTAGCTTGTGCAAGCCTGGAGAATGCCGCTTTTTGCCGAATGATGCCCTTAGCGCTTTCAGGCATCTTCTGTTCGATAATCTCTTTTGGCATTCCAAACATAGCATTGCTTAATTGCTCCTTGATAAAATCTGCCTGCTCTTTATTTCTTGCAACAATAGTAACCTTCTCCCACTTTTCACTAAAGAAATAAGACATTACTATATCATCTGCCAGATTGGATATCATTAACTCCAAATTCTTTATGTCAACTTTTATCTGATTTCCCAGAACAAAGAGCCGCGGCTTTCCTATTCTCTGGTCATCTGCCTCTGAACGAGCCATCCTCAATCCATTCATAGCGTATGAACTGGTAAGCCCAACCTGCGCAAGGGCACTGTTGCCACTCTTAAACTCTAACACCTTTCTGTGATTATCCAATTTCTCATCAAGGTCTTCCTCGTTAAATTCAAAGCGTACTCCTTCGCCTTCTTCGGTTATAAAAGGCTCTGTCACTTCAACCCTCGTCTGGATGGCAGATGCACGCAGCGGCCTGGCGGCTTCGGCGGCGACTGGGGCTGGCGCGGGTCCGGCCACTTGCTGTCCAGATCTGACAGGTCTAACGCCAACAATGAGATGGTGTCCCTTCCTGAAGCCGCTTTCCGCGCTGAACTCTGAACGCGGCCACCCGTCGGGAAGTGGTGCGACGGAAATTTCCCTGAATAATTGCCTCATGGCGAGTGCAACGTACTGATGCTCCCCATCTGGATCAAGGGTTACGTAGCAAGAGCCTCCCGGTCTGAGCGCCCAGGCTGCGACGGCCAACATCCAGGCCAGGTCGGTCTGCGAAGCAGCGCCGCTCCACGCCTTGGTTGGGTAATTAATCGTCACCACGTCGTACGCCTCCCGCTCAATCACCCGCTGCCAATCCTGGCCAGACACTCCAAGATGCCGTAGTTCAATCCTGACGCCGCCAACTTCAAGTGTCTGAGATTTCAATATCCCCTCGTCGACTCCAACCAGTCTTCCAGCCTGCGGATTCATCCCAGCAACACCCAGAAGGAATCCGGCCTGCACGGTCCCCAGGTCTAACACCCTCACCCCTGGCTGCTGCAGCGTGCGTACCGTTGCCTCGCCAGTTCCAGCGGTTGACGCGGCGACGGGGGGCGGGAGGAGGAGTTCATGCTGGAGTTCTTGAAGGGTGGGGAAGCCGTGCGTGACCACGTGCTGTGCAAGCTGGGTGGCGATGCGGATACCCGCTTCTACTTCCGCTCCACCCGGATAGGCTCTTCTGAGGAGTGTTTCGTACGGGCTAGACTGACCGTTGGTCGTAAACGGCAATACCAGTGTTAGCCAGGCTATAGCTACAAGGAGCCGATTCTGGGAGGAATCTCCAACTTTGACGTTTTGAGCGAGATTGAGGAGGTAAGCGAGGTGATGAGTAGAAGGAATTGCACCCTGAACCTGAAGCCTGAGGAGCTCAAAGTCACTCAAGACACCGGCTAGCTCCTCTAGTTCGAATCTCGCCCAGTCGTCTAATCCTTGTGCTTCCTGAATTGCCGAACGTGTCGCCTGCACGCGCGGAGCCCATTGCGGGTTATGCAGCAGTGCAGCGACATGCCCTAACTCATGATCCCAAAGGCTCAGGCGTTGGGACGTATCTGTGAAGCTGGGGTCTCCCAAAGCCAGAGTGACGACTGCAGCTCCATCAGGCGCGAGATTAGCGGCATGACCTCCACCTCGGCGTACAACAAGTCGTGGGAGACTTTGCTGACCTCCTGGCTCCTGCACAGGACGCAGGCGTGCCACCAAATACTCCAAGAGCCCGCGCAAGGATTGGTCAGTTAAGTCACTCACCATCTGCTGGTTGGTCGCTTCATCTCCCAACGCGCTCACGATTCGAAGTGGAGTTTCTCTAACGTTAAGTAAAAATAGCGTTGGTCTCGATGGAGCTGGCGGCGCGGCGGGTGGCTCGGCGGCGGCTGGTGCTTCGGCGATGGCGACCAGTGGCTTCTCTATAGTAACAGCATCTGTCCGGGCGCCTACTGTAGAGTAATTCACATTTAGCGAGCGGCCTCCATCAGCATTGCGAATAACTTTAACTCTCGCTACTTGAAAGAATGGCATCTGGTCGCTCGTAGCCAACACTCTATCAATAAAGCGATGGCTCCCGTTGGCATTGTAGACAATAATACGATCTTCCAGGCTTCTCAGGTAATCTCTTTGAAAACCTTCAACATCACCTTTATTGGCAAACATCATCTTGATTTGACTTATAGTATCTCCATGCAAACCCATCGGCCGTGGATATCTCCCAGCCATTTTATAAGCCCATCGTTCAATCTCTTGAATATCGGTTTTAAGACCATGTGCTATATCAAACGGTAATTCTTCATCACGCATTATGTCTTCATGCCAATCGAACAACTGTTTTTCACCCTCAACAAATTCCATCTCCTCAAGTAAACTTCCAAGAATAATATCTCTTGCTTGAATAGCATACCAAAGAGTTGACTTACCGGACCCAGGCAGGCCATCAATAGCAATAATCCAACGCTCGCTTTTCTGTTGCAACTTTGCGTGTAGCTCCTTTAAGAGTTCGGAATTGGTGTATTGCCAATGCGTCTCAACTGGTTTTGCAAGTAAACTTGCAAATTGAGCCACCCAAGTAGTACCTCCAAAATATAACTCAGCTTCTTTGTACAATTCAGGATTTTGCCTACTTAATTCTGTGGCAATTGCAAGTCCATTCGTTCGGTCAAGCTCAGGAAAATCATGCCATATCTTTCTCACAGCCTGTGCTACTTTCTCTTTAAAACTCAACTGAGAAATCTCAATTTTGGCTTCTGCGGCGGCTTGGACTGGCTCGGCTTCCGCTTTGGCTTGAAGCATCTTAAATAACTCTGTCCCTGATAAAGTAGGTTCAATCGCATCTATAAAATCTTGAAGGTTTGCAAAACCTTCTTCTATGGATATTCTTATTGCATACTCTATATCCTTCTCGTCAGTCCCTAATTCTTCGTGGACCTTATCGTCTTTTCTTGTTAATTCATGCCAGCGGATTTCATGGCGGAGAGTAGTTTTTGTCATGATGCGCCTTGCTGTAACATCTTTTATCTTAGCTAGGCCTTTACTCAATAGGACGAGTTTATTGCCTACGCAGTCACCGCCTAAGGCAGCGCCTGGCAGTTTATCAGCAGCTACTATGCGCAGAGGATCTGGCTCGCCTCTTTCATTGGTTGAGAGCTTTTTCATCTCCTCTTCTGTGTATTCCTCTTCCAACATTTTCTCTATGTCTTCTTTTGTAGAGCCGGTTTCTGCTATGTTCTTTGCTACACGCACTTCATATCCATGAACTGTAATGACAGCATGATGCCTGTCGCAATAGGCTATTATATCTGCAACATCGCTGAGAGAAGTGCCAGTTTCATCTACAACCTCTCCCGGGCCTTCATGAGGCCTGAGTACATGCTCGTGAGGAAGAGGTAAGGCATGGGCAGTGGCCTGGAATGAGGCGTAACTAAATCTTAACCCTTGACCTTCTGGTCCAACCTGAGGTTTTCCAGAGGCCTCAGC
>CAYZNX010000037.1:0-9663 GCA_964479825.1 uncultured Planctomycetia bacterium
TGAATTCCTGCACTGCAGGGCTTCATTTAGCGCTGATGGTGATGGATGTTAAAGGCGGCGAGGTTCTCACTACGCCGATCACTTTCATCTCGACTAACCACGCTATTTTGTACAATAAAGCGAGGCCTGTATTTTGCGATGTAGAGCCGGATACGCTCAATATAGCATTTAAAGAAATAGAGAAAAATATTACAAAAAACACCAAGGCAATAATTACGGTTCATTATGGCGGTCATCCATGCGATATGGATCCCATCAGGAAGTTAGCGAGAAGCAGAAATATAAAAGTAATAGAGGACGCTGCGCATGCCTGCGGCGCTGAATATAAGAATAAAAAGGCAGGCACATTAGGAGATATTGCCTGCTTTTCCTTTCACGCAGTGAAAAACCTTGCAACAGGAGAAGGCGGCATGATCACAACCAATGACAGAAAGATTTGCGAACGGCTGAGAAAATTGCGCTGGCTTGGAATCAGTAAAGGCACATGGGAGAGAGAAGAGGAAGAGTCGCATAGCAAGAAATATTCATGGTATTATAATGTCGAAGAAGCGGGTTTTAAATATCATCTTAATGATATACCAGCAGCAATCGGCATTGTACAACTCAGAAAACTGGACAGGATGAATGACAAAAGGCAGAAGCTGAGTTTCAGGTACAACCGCCTCTTAGAGAATATAGGGGATATAGAAACGCCAGTTCTAAAAAAATATGCAAAGAGCAGCCACCACAATTACGTCATAAAGACAGAAAAGAGAGATGGCTTGAATATATATCTTCAAGAAAAAGGCATATCCACAGGAGTTCATTATATCCCGAATCATCATTACAGGATGTATGAAAAATTCAAGACTGATTGCCCAGTGGCAGATGAAGTTTGGAAGAAGCTTCTTACGCTACCGCTGTATCCAGACCTGACCTTGAAACAGCAGGATTGGATAGTTGATAGCATACAAGAATACTACAGGCGGAAGCCTGTAGATGTTAAGTAGTCTATGTATAGAATATATCCAAGACTATATTCGTAACCAGAAAGACATACCGCATGCATAAGAGCGTACAGGATGATTGGAGTTAGTTACATGGGTTGCGATATCATTATTCCAGTCTGGAACCTTAAGGATTATACTGAGCAATGTGTTGAAAGCATAATCAGAAATACAGAATATCCATACCGGCTCATAATAATAGACAATGGCAGTGGGAGAGAGACAAAGGAATACCTTGAAGGTCTAAAGAATGACAAGAGATTGCCGGAATATACTTTGATTAGAAACGAGGAGAATTTAGGCTATACAAAAGCTACGAATCAGGGATTGAAGATTTCAAATGGGGATTACGCTTGTCTTCATAATAATGACACTATCGTAATGAAAGGATGGATTACTGAAATGGTCAAGGTGGCTGAACTGTCTAGCGACATAGGAATAGTGAACCCAGCCAGTAATAACCTTGGACAACGCAAGCCTTTCTATGTATCTTTAGAAAGATATGCAGCGAACTTGCGCCGCCTCTATTCTGGAGAGTATATAGAAATGGCAAGCGCCATAGGATTTTGTTATCTAATAAAAAGAGAGGTTATAAATAAGATAGGCATACTTAGCGAGGATTACGGCCTTGGAAATTTTGAGGATACAGAATACTGCATACGTGCTTCCAGAAATGGATATAAATCAGTTCTTGCAATGGCTGCTTATGTGTGGCATGCAGAGAACGCCTCTTTTAATCTGATAGATAATTACGAAGAGATGTTTAAGGAGAATCAAAAGCTTTTCTATGCGATGTTCGGCAAGCCGCGGAGATTTCTTTATATCCTGACAAAAAAAGACGAGGCGCGTTTCAGGAGATTGAAAATAATTACATATGAATTGGCAAAAAAATGCAACTGGATATGGGTAATATTGGCCTGGAAGATAGATAAAAATCTTCTGAATATTCATGCAAATATCATAGTCAAGTATCTCCCTATTTTTTTCCGGCTGAGATGCGTCATAAGGACTCTTGTTAAAAAGAAAAAATTCGATTTTATAATAACGGACGACGATGCAATCTTTTCTATGCTGGCCCTTTTAAGAAGATTCCACAAGGCCAAGGTTATAAATAGAGCAAAGTACATATTTACAGATGATTCTGATTTTTTGAGGGTCAATTTAGGCTGTCTTGGCAGGGCTTATTACGGGTATGTTAATATTGACGAGGCAAGGACAAACAAGAAGGTTATCAGCGCTTCCTTTTCAGACTTACCCATAGAAGAAAGGATGGTTAAAAATATAATCCTGGACTATAAAGCCATTTCTTTAAAGACCCAGAGAGAACTTACTGCGGTATTTAAAGAACTTGGCAGAATTTCTGTCCCAGGATGCATAATCTCCATAGATAATTTTAATGAAGATCTAAATAACGTATTGGAAGAAAATAATTTTATTCCTATATCTGAAGGTTATAAGAGGCTTTTTTCAGTAAAAAGTTTTATATATAGCCCGCCATACATAAAAGACGAAATAAGAAATTTTATGGATAATATAATGTCAGGGCCGGACAATATAAAATTGAAGGTTATTAATGAAAGACTGGTTTCTGAAAACGGCCAGGATGTTATATTTTTCGACAAGAATTCGCTCGCTCAGATTCTCAACGAGAACAATTTTTTTATAGAGTCGCTTGAGAAGAGAAACGAGCACGTAGAGATAGAAGCAAATAGAATCAAGCCAATATCAAACGTAAGCGCATCCGGGCAGAAAAAAAGGATATGTGCTATTGGCCAGTATATGCTCTGGAGATACAGGGGCCTTGGTTTTGATTGGGATGCTGGGCCGCGCTCTTTTGAAAAACTCGGCATGGAGTATTTACTTGTAGAAGGGATGAGGAATATAGATACCCAGAAAATTAAAGAAGCAATACTCTCTTTCAAGCCGCATTATTTATTAGTTATTTTAAAAGACACCCTGCCTATTGTGCGGGAAATGAAAAAGGAGCTGAAAACAATAGGCACGCGCGTCATATACTGGTTTTGCGACCCTGAACACCCTAAAAAGGAAGACCTATCAGATATTATTGACACAATGTTTCTTACAAACCGCGGCCAGATAGATGAATATAAAAGCGCCTATAATCTTAAAAGGGTATTTTATATGCCACAGGGTTTTGACCCATATGTTCAGCACAGGCTGAATCTGCCTCAGGTATATGATGTTGGTTTTGCAGGTGCAATAAGCAGGGAGCTGCTGCACAGGTCGCGCAGAGAATTGATAAATACGCTACAGGCAAGGTATAATGTAAAGACAAGCAATAGTGTCCGTAATAAC
Source organism: uncultured Planctomycetia bacterium (assembly GCA_964479825.1). Lineage (GTDB taxonomy): Bacteria > Omnitrophota > Gorgyraeia > Gorgyraeales > Gorgyraeaceae > CAYZNX01. The sequence goes on from CAYZNX010000037.1 coordinate 3,303, forward strand.
ATAGCTGAATTCTACAGCCAGTCGAAAACTGCCTTTGGCGCAAGCGATTTTGACTATGAGCTCTATACCTCGAATCGTTTTTTTGTGGCATTGGGTTGCGGGGCCTGTTATGTTACTAAAAAATTCAAAGGCATAGAACTTCTCGCGGAGAATAAAAAACATCTCTTGCACTTTGAGACAAAAGAAGAGATGCTGGACCTTATGGATTATTATCTTTCTCATGATTCAGAACGGGAAAAGATAAGGGATGCTGCTTCTAAGCTTGCCCTTGCAAAACATACGAATGAATACAGGATGAGAAATATCCTTGATATAATGGAAGGTAAAACAGAGAGTTTCTATGGTTTTTTATGAGAGAAGGGCTCTTGGATATACTGCGGTGCCCTGCTTGTAAGGAGGCATCGTTTAGACTGGGAGATGCGCAGAAAGATGAGATTGAAATCCGTAGCGGCAATCTTTTATGCAGAAGTTGCAAGGCCTTGTATAGAATAGATGACGGTATTGTAAATTTTTTGAAAGACCCGGCTCCAAATATAAGGCAGGAACTTGATGCAATAGATACTGAAGAATATTTCCAGGATGAAGAAGGCAAAAGATATAGGGTTGACAGGGATTCTATACAAAAATTCAGGGAACAATTTTTGTTATTGCCCGAAGGAGACAGTTCTAAATTTTTTAAGAGGGGCGGATGTTTCCAGTCTATCAGGGAAAATTCTCACAGGTTTTATGGCGCCCTTAAAAAGATAGACATTAAACCTGGAATGACCATTCTTAGTCTGGGCGATGGTTTTGGCTACGCTTCTTATAGATTTGCGCATGAGGGCTGCAGCGTTGTGGCGCTCGATATAGGAAAATATTTATTTGCAGCAGACTTGTATATAAAAAATGCGTATTTTGAGCGGGTTTTTAGCGATATGCACGATCTGCCCTTTAAAGATAATGCATTCGATATTGTTTTTTGCAGCGCTGTCTTGCATCACTCTAAACGTTTAAAAGACGCATTTTCTGAAATTTTCAGGGCATTAAGGCCAAAGGGGAATCTGGTTATAATAAATGAAAGCAGCCGAGGGATATTAGAGAAACCCGATTCTCTGTTTGATGAATTGGAAAAGAGGGGTTACAGCGATACTGCTTATACAATACCCGAATGGCTCGATGCTGCTCGTGCATCCGGGTTTGGAAATATTAATATAGAATTTCTTTCCCTGGCAGACGACTATATAGTCCGTCAGGAGAATAAAAATGCAAGGTTGACGCTCCTTTTGAGATTCGCTTATTTTTTAAGAAGGCATCGTTATATAGAGAGGGCGTTACTATTTTTGGCAAAATGGCCACGGGTCCTATTCAGACCTAAAAGCTGGCGCATGGTTTGTATTCGTTAAAAATGATGAATAATGTATGCAGAATATGCGGTTCTTTGGATTATAAGGATTGCCTAAAGTTTGAAGACAAAGGAAGGGAAATTGTGATATGTGCAGGCTGCAATACACATAGAACGCTTCCCTTCGTAGAAACAGATTATAGAGAACATGAATTCTATTGCGAACATTATCTTAGGAACGAAGAGCTTTTCAAGGGATTCACAAGGGCTTTTGTAGAAGTAGTATTAAGGCATAAAAATAGAGGCAGGTTTTTGGATATAGGTTGCGCTGTTGGATTTTTGTTAGAAGAAGCTAGAAACGCAGGCTTTGAAGTTGAAGGCATAGAATTAAATAAAAAGGCAGCAGAGATTGTGAGGGCAAAAGGGTTCGATGTAAAGACATGCAGTATTGGTGAAAATAGCTATAGAGAGAATATTTTTGATGTAGTTACGCTGAATCACATATTGGAGCATATTATTGAACTTAATAAATTTCTGCAGGACATAAAGAGGATTCTTAAGAAAGATGGCATCTTAGTTATTGGAGTGCCGAATCACAGTAGTTTAATAGCAAAATTATACACGACTCGCTGGTATGGATGGGGGATTCCAGAACATATTTGGCATTTTGACAGGCGTAGCATGAATTTTTTGTTGTCAAAAAATAGTTTCAAGGTGAAAGAGCTGATTCAGAATAGCCAATATTATGCATTTTCAAAATCTTTAAAGAAGAATATAATGGCTATGATAGCTTGCTTCGGAAATGCTATAGGCAGAGGCGACCAGCTGATAGTGGTAGCAGAAAAGAAATAGCTCTATAATGAAAAGAGAGACTATAACCGCAGTGATAATAGCTAGAAATGAAGAGGAGCGTATTGTGCAGTGCCTTGAGAGCGTTAAGTGGTGCGACGAGATTGTGGTAATAGACGACATGAGCACGGATGATACTCATTCTGTATGCCGTAGATTCCGGGTAGAGGTAGTAGCGCGTCCGCTTAACGAAGATTATGCTGCACAGCGTAATGCCGGCATTGCCGCCTCAAACAGTGACTGGATATTGCAGTTGGATGCGGATGAAAGGGTTACGCCTGAACTCAGGGTAGAGATAAAGAAAATCTTAAATAGCAATAATACCTTTTCAGCATATAGTATTCTCAGGAAAAATTATTTTCTCGGAAGATTTATGAAATACGGCGGATGGCACGAAAGGCAAACAAAACTTTTTAAGAAAACAAAGGGCCGTTACGTAAGGCCTATTCATGAACAATTGGAAGTAGATGGCAGGATTGGAAGATTGAACTCGTCAGTAGAACATTATCCTTTTAGCTCCATTAGTGAGTTTATAAGGCGCCAGCTCTATTATGCGAATATAGAAGCTAAAGTCATTTTTCACGATAAAGGAAAGGTTTCATTGGAAGAGATTAGATACCATATGGCTGTGAAGCCCATAAAGCTTTTCTTAAAGCTCTTTATTAAGAAGCAGGGTTTCAGGGACGGCATGCATGGTTTTATATTTTCGATTCTTAATGCCTGGCGGCATTTCGCAATATGGTCAGTTTACTGGGATAAATATCAAATGAAAGGAGAAAAGGTATGAATAGATTACAGTCATTTCAACAGTTTCTGGCAACGCAGAGCGCGCAGATTCCTATAGCAAGCTTTATATTAAATTTGTTTATAGCAGCCTTTCTGTCATTTATATTGAGCCGCGTTTATATCATATACGGCGAGTCGCTTTCTAACCGCAGGATGTTTGCCAGAAATTTTATGCTTATAGCAATGACGACAATGCTCGTGATTGCAATTGTGAAGTCTTCATTGGCATTGTCCCTCGGCCTTGTAGGAGCGCTTTCCATTGTGAGGTTCAGGGCAGCTATAAAAGAGCCAGAGGAATTGGCGTATCTATTTTTAGCCATAGGCATAGGCTTAGGGTTTGGGGCAGACCAGAGGCTAATAACCGTAATAGCATTTTTTATTATCGTCTCTATCATATGCCTCAAGAGATTTTCCCATAAGTTCCAGGACAACCAGAATCTTTATCTGACTATTTCAAGCAAGAATCCTGGTAAGGTAGAATTGGAAGGCATTGTCCAGATACTCAAGAAACATTGCACAGGGGTGAATTTGAAAAGATTTGATGAGACAAAGGATGTGCTTGAGGCCTCTTTTATCGTTGAATTCAGCGATTTTGATAACCTTAGTAAGGTTAAATTAGAATTGCAGAAACTCAGCGACTCATCCAAGGTTACTTTTCTGGACAATAAAGGCATATATTAAAATGAAGATTAAGTTATCAAAAAGGAAGAGCCCGTTAATCGAATATCCTGCCAGTTTTTTATCGTCTTATCTAAGGCGCCACAGGATGCAATTTTTAATCTTGGCAGTATTTATGTATTCCCTATTGATTTTTCTTGGCGGTATTCTGGTGCATAAGTCAGGCGTAATAGAAGAGGTGATAAAGCCTTCTATAAAAAAGAAAAGGGTGTTTCTGAAGCACGTGGCAAGAGGGGCATTTTTAGCAAGGCCTCGGCATATAACAATTGATATCAAATACACAGATTTCCAAAAACTCGAGTATAAAAGGCGCGAGGCCTTGGCATTAAATCTATTAATGAAGGATGACACTGACTATGTCCCGGCAGAAATAAGATATAATGGCAAGGCCCTGAGGGCAAGCTTGCGGCTAAAAGGCGACCATACAGACCACCTTGAAACAAATAAATGGTCATTCAGAATAAAACTAAGAGGTAATGATACTTTATTCGGGATGAGGTCGTTTTCCATACAGCACCCAAAGACAAGAAACTATATTTATGAATGGCTTTATCATAAGGCATTGAAGAGAGAAGGCCTTGTGTCTTTGAGGTATGATTTTATCGATGTTACCCTCAATGGAAAAGATATGGGAATTTACGCAATAGAGGAATTTTTTGATAAGCGTCTAATAGAGCATAACGAATATAGAGAAGGCCCTATTGTAAGATTTGGCGAGGATATGATGTGGAATGAACTCTTACAGCGTGGTGAAGTTGTAAATAGCGGCACATATCTCTCTAGTCCTATAGATGCCTTTCAGACGAACAGGACATTGCAAGACAAAGGGTTACGAGAGGAATTTATTAAGGCAATCAGTTTATTAGAATTATTTAGAAAAGGTGAATTGAAAACAAGCGATGTTTTTGATGTAAGAAAACTTGCAACTTTTTTCGCCATAAGCGACCTAATGGGCGCAGAGCATGCAACCGCATGGATAAATATGAGATTATATTATAATCCTGTTACCTCGCGGCTGGAACCCATAGGTTTTGACGCTACATGCACCCCTATACAGAACCTGTGTTTGAAACCGCTGTATGGTTCATATGCGCCAAAAGGTACAGGGCGTGTCCTGGAAAGCTTATATACTGCGCTTACGATGGACAGGGCATTTTTTAAGGAATATGTAAAAGAACTGGAAAGGATTTCAGGCCCCTCTTATTTAGAAAACTTTTTTAATGAGATAGAAGATGAGTTAGAAAAGAAATTAGATATTTTGTATAAGGAATTTCCATACTATAATTTTTCAAAGGATGTCTTTTATCACAATCAGCATATTATAAATGTTACGCTTAATCCCGTGAAGGTCCTGAATGTTTATTTCAATAATGCCCAGGATGATGGAATAGAACTTGAATTGGGCAGCGTCCAGTCTATGGATGCAGAGGTTATCGGCGCTTATTATAAAGATTCTGTGTTATTGAACCCATCGGAAAAGATAATACTTGCTGGCAAGCTTCCATCAGAGCCTGTGGCCTATCAGAATATGAGATTTTTATTTCCAGAGGGTTTTATCTGGGATGACACAAAAATAGCTGATGTAAAGCTTCATTGCAGGATCTTTGGGACGAGCCGCGATAGGTATGAGGATGTTTTCCCGTTCCCCCATATAGATAAATATTATGTTGAGAATGATTTTGTGAGAGAAAGGCCGAATATAGGCGATTTTGAATTTATAGCATTGGACGAAAATACAAAAAAGATTTTTATTAAACAGGGTGAATGGAATATATCTCAAAACCTGATTATCCCAAAGGGTTATACAGTTATATGCCATGAGAATACAAAGATCAATCTTTTGGATAAGGCAAAGCTCCTTTCCTTTTCGCCGTTTAATTTTATAGGAAGCGAAGACTATCCTGTAGTTATTTATTCTTCAGATTCTACAGGTGAAGGGATTATTGTAATGGCAGAGGGCGGTCGTTCGATATTGAAATACGTTGTATTTAAAAATCTGGGCGAACCGCAGCAGGCAGGCTGGAAACTTACAGGGGCAGTTACTTTTTATGAATCGCCGGTAGATATATACAATTGCCAGTTCATAGACAATAGGTCCGAAGACGGCCTCAATATCATCAGGTCGGAATTTAATATTGATGGAGAGCTTTTTAAAAATACATTTTCTGATGCCTTTGATGCTGATTTTGGAAAAGGGAGAATTGTAAATTCGTCATTCATTCATTGCGGCAATGACGCTATAGATGTATCAGGCACGGTAGTTTTTGTGAAAGATGTTTTTATAGAAGGCGCGGGAGACAAGGGTATAAGCTGTGGCGAGATAAGTAATGTTACTGCTGAGGGAATAGATGTTAAGAATTCAAATATTGCTGCAGCCAGTAAGGACCTTTCGGTATTAAACATAAATAATATAACTATATCCAGTTGTAAGATTGGTTTTACAGTGTATCAGAAAAAGCCAGAATACGGCCCGGCAAGGCTTGAAATCGAGAATCTTAAGGCAAGGGATATCCAGAAGATGTATATGATAGAGGAAGGTTCGAGCGCCAGTATAGATAAGGCCGAGATAGCCCCTAACGAGAAAGATGTTTACAAATTATTATATGGCGACGCAGAGTAATGTTTCTACATCTCATTCCAGATACGAACGTAAATTTTTTACCCCAAATCTTGATAGATACGAGATTGAGTCTTTGATAAGGCTTCATCCAGCAGCCTTTTCCGAGA
>CAYZNX010000038.1:0-9487 GCA_964479825.1 uncultured Planctomycetia bacterium
GACCCTTCTCAGTTAGAGATATTGGGACATGAGTAATCGGTGAGTTAACTTCACACTTTCTGCAATGCTTATTTTGTGAAGTTAAGCTCTGACAGCCTGAAGGCTGAGTTCCCGTAGCCAGCGGTGTCAGGACCCGCTGGCCTGCAGAAGCAATATTACCCACGTTAACTCACCGGACCTTGAGTAACTTGAAGTTGACCGTTTTATGGTGTATACTTTTATTAGATACTAAATTAGAATTTTCGGGTGAAACCGAAAAGGCAAACTGATCGAAAGATTGGGACGCAAAGCCACAGGCCTAAATCCAGCACCTTATTAAGTCTCTGAAGGTGCGGGACATGGCGGCTGGGTTGCCGAAGCAAAGCGTACCCATTCTTTCGATTTTTTATTTTTGATATGAATGGTAAAGGAAGGATGGGTTTTTTATGTTTTTAAAGCTTGATATATTTAAAAATTTTATAGTCATAACTGCTATAATCCTTACCTCCCTATTTCTTGATATAAAAGATTCCATTGCAGAATCAGTATCTATAAAAGGCGCCATGAAGATACACAGGATGGGTGGATATATTATAGCTATAAATTATCAAACTTACGACAAATGGACAGATAACCTGCTTTTTAAAGTCTATTGCAAGTTTGATGAAGAAGAGTTTACATTTGTCAGCAGCGCCCTTCACAATATAGAGCATGGATGGCACAAGACCGAAATCTCTATATCAGATGTTATAAAAAAGAGATATGGTTCTTTGAGAAACTATAAAATCGAGCTTTATAAGGCCGGCATACTTGTTGATACAAGAGAGAGTTATTGAGTGCGGCTTGGCTGAAAAACCTTGACTGTATTTTGATCGGACTGTATAATTAAAAAAAGATATGCGAAAGGCAATACGGATTTTAGTATCTTTAATTCTGTTATTCTCTATTGTTTCCCCGTCATTTGCCGCCACTTCTTCTATTGAAAGTCTTTCAAAGATCCGCACTTCAAAAGGCTACATATTTAAGATTAATTATACAACAGATGACGATTGGACAGACAGCCTGGTTTTCAAACTTTTTTGTTCGTTCAGCAAAGGGGCTGAGTTTTCTTTTACAAGTGGAGGGCTGAACAATATTAAGAAAGGTTGGCATAAGACAGAGATACACGTCCCAATGGTTTACAGAGACAGATATGGGTATATCGGAGATTATAGATTAGAGATGTATCACAAAGGTATTCTGGTTTCCATAAAAAGCTTGTGAGGTGAGAAGATAAGCTGATGACGAGAAAGACGAGAAGGGCAAGGCTAAAGAAGAAGAGAAAAGGCAAGCGCCATGCCAGGGGGTAAGAAACGGATAGCTGTTCTTACTGGCGGAGGCGATTGTCCTGGTTTGAATGCTGCTATAAGGGCTGTCGCTAAGGCCGCTATACTCAATTACGGCATTGAGGTCTTGGGGGTTAAGGACGGCTATTTAGGGCTTATAGAAAATAGATACAAACCTCTATCCTACGATGATGTCTCAGGCATCTTAAGTGAAGGCGGAACCTTTCTTGGCGCCTCTAATAAAGCAAATCCTTTCAGATATCATACCTATTCTGGAAAATTCAAAGATGTCTCTGATATAGTATTGAGAAATGTTAAAAGGATGGGGATTAACGGCCTTGTATGCATAGGCGGAGACGGCACCCTTAGCGTAGCTTACAAATTGTATAAAAAGGGCCTCTCGCTGGTCGGCGTCCCTAAGACTATTGACAATGACCTTCAGGCTACTGACTTTACAATAGGTTTTGATTCTGCTGTTGTTACAGCCACTGAGGCAATAGATAAACTTCACACGACTGCGCAGTCTCACCACAGAGTAATGGTAATAGAAGTTATGGGCAGATATGCTGGTTGGCTTGCCCTCTATGCCGGCGTAGCAGGCGGCGGAGATATTATTATAATACCTGAGCTCCCATACGATATTAATAAGATATGTAAAAGAGTAATTGAGAGATATAAGAAAGGAAAGAGGTTTAGCATCATTGTTGTGAGCGAGGGGGCTCGGCCAAGGCGCGGCAGGATGGTTGTAAAAAAGTTAGTGAAGGATTCTACTGATCCTCTGCGTCTGGGCGGCATAGGAAATAAGATAGCAGATGATGTTGAGAAGCTGACTGGCCTTGAGGCGCGTGTTACTGTTCTTGGCCATCTTCAGAGAGGGGGTTCGCCTTCTCCGTTTGACAGAATACTTGCTACACGTTTAGGGACATTTGCTTGTGACTTGGCAGTGCGGGGTGAGTTTGGGAAAATGGCTGCCTTGAAAGGACAGGATATCAAGGCAGTTGATTTAAGGGAGGCAGTCAAATCTATCAGAAAGGTAAACCTGAAGAACCCTGTCATTAAGACAGCGCTGTCAGTTGGGACCTCATTTGCAGTATAATTTATTGTATGGAAATTCAATAATATCAATTAGCCGAACGCAGTGAGGCTAATTTATGATTCAATATCAGAGAGGCATTATTAAAGGCGTTTCATACTTCATAAATATTGCACTATTGGTGGTATATCTATCAATCTGTTATTACTTGTTGCATGGAGTTCCAAAGAACCACCCCAGCCCAACCTACTATGAATTTTCTTTTTTGGCGAAGGCGGATAAGATGTGTTCTTTGCACGGTGAAGAGAAAGGCAGTGATTTCAATGCAGAGAAGATATTAAAGATGCGTATCATTACACGCATAGCCAGGTTAGGCAGGTTACAGCATAGCGAGATGATAGAAAGAAGATTTAGAAATATTCTGTGGGAAGAAAATAAGATACTAAGATTGCATGCGCTAGAATTTTTTAATGGCTTATATGAAGGGTTTTATCTTCCGCATATTTTATTACGATATTTAGCTGATGCTGACCCTGAGGTAAGGATAAAGACATTAGAGGTATTGGGAAGGATAAAAGATAAATCCACATTACGAACTATATTGAAGGTAGCCAAGTTTGACAGAGATTATTATGTGAATATAGCAGCAATAGATGCCCTGTCCTCTTTTAATGATAGACGGTTAAAATCCAAGCTTCTTGACGTATTGAAGCATGTTAACAGCGATATGAGGGAGGATATTGTATTTTTACTTTGTTCTTTGGCAGATATTTCTGATATACCGCTTTTAAAGTCGTTATTAAAAGATAAGAGTTATATTATTAAGACTTATAGTGCGGTAGCTCTTGCTCGATTAGAGGATAAGACAGGTATTGCAGAACTCTTGGCCTATCTAGATGACAGAAAGAATCCATTTAAATTGTTGGCTGCCCAATTTCTTGGGAAATTTTGGGCAACTCATTATATCTCCAATAAATATGTAGAGATATTAAAGAGGGGAGACTTAAATGAGAGATGCATGGCTATCAGGATATTAGGCAAGCTTTCCGATGAGGCTACTTTGCCTGTGCTCATTGAACAAATAAAGGATGAGGACGAAAGGGTCAGGCTGAAGACCGCAGTTGCGCTAAGGGATTTTGGAGATATAATTAATCCGGCTATTTTGGAGGCATTTCTTGATTTATTAGAAGATGGCTCTGAACCAGTACGCATAGAGGCAGTTGTTTCTTTAGGGGAACTTTATACAAGGAGGGCCTTGAGGAGTATCCTGGACGGCAATCCTGAGCTGGAAGAGGTTAAAAGGACATTTTCATTGGCTATGCAAAATGGGGATAAGGCATCTATTGAACTGAGGAGGCTTTTACAATATACGGGTAACTCTAACAGACTAAAGGCTCATGTTATAAGGTCTTTAGGCTTATTAGAAGATAAATCTTCACTCTTGGCTATAATAGAAGCGCTTTCTGATAGCGATAGCATGGTAAGAAGCTATGCTGTTACGGCAATAGGCCGTATAGGAGAGCAATCAGCGTCCTCTATCTTGCTTCCATTGTTTGATGACGCTTCTGAACTTGTCAAAATAGAAGCCATATGGGCAGCAGGTTTACTTGGAGATAAAACTTTATTGGAAGGAGTTTTAAAAAAAATAGAGGGGAAAGACGCAAGAGTTGACGGACAGGCTTTAGTTGCGGCTTTTCGATTACAATATCCACAGGTTTTTGATATTGTTATAAAAGGCATCTATAGTGATAATGTTGTAACTAGAGAGGCCTGCGTGCAAGCACTTGGCGATGGTATATACGAACACAATATTGAAAGAAGTAAAGAAGTTCTTATTAACGCGTTGATGGATAAAAGTCCTCTTGTGAGGCAGGCCGCTATCAAGTCGCTTAGTTCAATAGGAAGCAAGACTATTTTTTTTAATATAATAAAGATGCTCAACGACAGGGATAGAGAAGTACGGATGGAGGCGTACTACGCCTTGAGAAATTTTAGAGACCATAGAGTAGTATCCATACTGAGAAGAAGGGTAAATCATAGATAAACGTAATCGCTGAGTTAATGCGGGTAATATTGCCTCTACAGGCCAGCGGGTCCTGTCTGCCAATCCACCTCGCCCTTGACATCTTTGATGTCAAGGGCAGAAAATGTGAAGAAGCGGAGAAGGATGAGCGAAGCGAGGAAGGATCTCCCTCACCCCTGTTAACTCACCGATTACAATAAAAAAAGTAGGTATTGACATATTATTTATTTATGATATAAATAATATAGGCAACTAAATCGAGTCTCTTTTAGGCAACTCGGTTACCTTGTCGGAGAGGTGGTTGCTGGTGGCCTCGTGTCTTAATAGTGATGCGAGGCTATCTTTTTATACATTCGCGGCCTAAAACGCGGTCTTTAGGTTCAGGCCGCTCAGTATCAATTTCTAACAAACCCTGGTCTTTAGGGTAGAGAAATTGATTGCTTTTGAGGGTATCATCTGTCAATATGAAGGAGGGCAGTATGCAACTTAAGATTTTATTTGCTCTACTGACGGTTTTATGTTTAGCTGGATGCGCTGCATCCAGAAGAGAGATGATGGATATTCAAACACAGCAGTTTGAAATGCGCATCAGACAGTTAGAGAAAGATACGCAGCAAAAAGACAAAAAGATACACGAACTAGAGAACGAGTTAAAGTTAGCCCACCTGGAATCAGAGAGGGCACGAGGGGCAAAGCCTTATCCTGAAAAAATGGTTGTTACAAAAAAAGAAGACGTGGATATTTCTAAGATTACCCCAAAGAGGATTCAATCCGCTCTCAAGAATGCAGGATTTTATAATGGCTCTATAGATGGCAAGATCGGAAAGGAAACAAAAAAGGCCATTAAAGATTTTCAGAAGGCAAATGGCTTGAATGCCGATGGCATTATCGGGAGAAAGACTTGGGCGAAATTACAGAAGTATTTAGATTGATGTTTTGGTGATTTTCCAAAAGGAGAAGAAAAATATATGAAGAGGAGGATGTCATTCAACAAGGTAGTAGTGTCTACGTTGACCTTCACGTTATTTTTATATTCTGCGAATATAGCATATGCGGCGTGGAGAGAAGGAAGAAGGGGCAATGAGCTTGAGGCATTGCAGAAACGTTTTGAATGGTGGCCTACAGATGCGCAGCCAGGGCCTGTAAAAGACGAGGAGCGCGGAGGGTATTGGTGGTGGCCGATAAATCCCGGGAAGATCAGGCCATGGGGAAACAGGGGTTATATTTATGTCTATAAGATTATCTTTGATTATAAAGAAGAGGAATTGCCTCCACCAGAGCCTGAGGAGCTGAGGCCATCTCTGCTTATCAAGAAGATCATAAAGAATGTCAAGATCTATTTTGATTACGACAAGGCAGATTTACGGTCAGACCATAAGCCAATCTTGGAGAATGCAATTAAAATTTTGGGCAGGAATCCAAACGCAGATATTCTTGTTACAGGAAATTGCGATATGCGCGGTTCAGAGGCCTACAACTTAAGACTTGGGAAAGATAGGGCAGATTCAGTAAAGAAATATATGCTGGCTAAAGGTATTTCAGAAGGCCGCATTCGTATTATAAGCCGCGGTAAGTTAGATGCTGTCGCGCCGATCAGCGACCTGGTAGGGATGCAAAAGGACAGGAATGCCCAGTTTATGATTGCAGAGGTTGAAGAAGTCATGATCCCTTATCCTGGTGAACCCAAAGAAATTGACGCTAAGCCTGTAGAGGAAGGAAAATATATTATTGAGAAAGAGGAAAAGGTTGAGTCCCAGGTGAAGGTTTCAAAAAAAGAATATACCATTCAAAAGGGCGACACTTTATGGAAAATAGCCAAGCAGTATTTAGGAAGTGGCCATCGCTGGAAATATCTCTATGAGCTGAATAAAGATACGATAAATGACCCCGATAAACTTAAAGCTGGAAGCACTATTATTATACCTATTGAATAAAGTAATAGAACAAAAACGAATGAGAGGCAGAACTAGAGAGATGTTTACCACCACAAGGCAGAGCCTGCTAATGTTTTATACATGAACCTGTCCTTAAAGCAGGCCTTGGTCTTCCGATAGCAAAGGATATAGTAGGACTTCATAAGGGCCGCATAAGGGTTGAGAGCACTCCTGGAAAAGGTTCCACTTTTATATTTAACCTTCCAAAGTAAAAGATTATAAAGGGTGGATTGAAGCATAAGCGAGATACAACAGTTGATATTGTACGCGGATTGGCAATCTTCATCATGGTAGGCGCTAATATGTCTCCTTTTCTTTTAGCTGAGCCTTATCCATTTTGGTTTCGTTATTACTGTTCATTTGCAGCTCCGCTATTTATCTTTGTGGCTGGTATGATGGTTGCCTTTACAGCTGAAACAAAAGGCCATAGTTTAAAATACTTTTTAATTAGAGGGTCGATGATTGTAGCTGTAGGGATATTTATAGATGTATTTATATGGAAGACTTATCCTTTTGTATCATTCGACGCATTATATCTTATTGGAATCTCAGTACCATTGTCATATCTTTTCCTGCGTCTACATGGTTTATTTCGATGGTTTATTATAATTTTTATTTTCTTAAGCACCCCTGTATTGCAGAAAATCCTTGGATACTCTGCATATCCAGATAATGGGCAATTAAAGACTATTTTTAGACATTGGGTAATCGATGGTTATTTTCCATTGTTTCCTTGGCTGGGATTTTGTTTACTCGGGTCTGGTCTTAAAAAGAATCACTGGCGCGCTGCTTTTGGGGTAAATCCCGCACCAAGATGGTGCGGGATAAAGGTTATTTTCTTATCTGGCTTAGCTATTTTTATATTTGGCAGCATTATTTGGCGGCTTTGCCCAATAGAACTTCTGACGCGTGAGGGCTATGGCGAGCTTTTTTATCCAGCAACACTCGGATATTTAATAAGCGCTATCGGTTTAATTTTTTTAGTATTCTCTATAATTGATTTGAGGCCTTCAGCAATATATAGGCCATTTCAAGCGCTGGGTGAGTCATCTTTATTTATATATGTATTGCATTTATTTTTAATTGAGTATGTGCTTACCCGTATATGGCCTAAAGAAGATTTTCAGATTTTTTTTATTATTTATATTGTTTTGTTGTTCTTTTTAATATCAATGGCTTACGTATTAAGGCGCTTGAAAGCCAAATGGAAAGATCGGCCATTTATTATAAATTTTTTATTTGGCAGTTAAGTAGGAAAGAAAGAAGCTAAAGCTATGTCCACATGGCCTTACCCCTTATATTGTATACCTTCTGATGCATGGTCTGGTTCAATTCCTTCCTTTCCTTAAAGATACTAAAAATTTTGAAAGAAACTGCTCTCTTCTTGTGTCCTATATAGTAAAGGGGGTGATTCTACGATGCTTTCCAGATTATGTTCAGCCTCCACTTATGGCACAGAGGCCTATGGGTTGGAGGTAGAAGTAGATGTCTCAAGGGGATTGCCTGCTGTCTCAATAGTGGGACTGCCTGATACTTCTGTAAGAGAGAGCAGAGACAGGGTAAAAAGCGCAATCAAGAATTGCGGCTATGAATATCCCTCAGGAAGGATAACAGTAAATCTTGCCCCATGCAATATAAAGAAAGAAGGCCCAGCCTTTGATTTGTCTATTGCATTAGGGATACTTGCTTCAACAGGTCAGATTTCCTTTAATCTTCTGAGAGATTTTGTATTTTTAGGTGAATTAGCTTTAAATGGAAAGATAAGGCCTGTAAAAGGTGTCTTGCCGATCTCTTTATTTTTAAGGAATTCCCCCATTAAGAAGTTAATAGTTCCCAAGGAGAATGGTTATGAGGGAGCAATAGTAAAGGATATCGATGTCTATCCTGCAGAGACCCTCCATGAGGTTATATATCTACTTTCCAATCTCCTTGAGAAAAAACCGCTAAAATTAGAGATAGATGATTTAATCGAGAAAAGAGAGTATGATGTTGATTTTTCTGAGGTCAGAGGTCAATATTCAGCTAAAAGGGCATTGGAGGTGGCTGCAAGCGGTTTTCACAATATCCTTATGATAGGCCCTCCTGGCAGCGGAAAGACGATGCTCGCAAAAAGACTGCCAACAATATTGCCTGAGATGACCAATGAGGAGATATTTGAGACCACAAAGATATATAGTATCGCAGGTCTTTTAAGCAGAGAAAACCCTTTGATTACAACGCGGTCTTTTAGGGCAGTCCATCATACTTCATCTGATATTGCTCTCATAGGAGGAGGCCAACATCCTAAGCCGGGAGAGGTAAGCCTATCTCACAATGGCGTATTATTTATGGATGAACTTCCAGAGTTTCATCGCAATGCCTTAGAGAGTTTAAGGCAGCCGCTTGAGAACGGCGAGGTAACTGTCGCAAGGGCAAGTAGAACCTTAACCTTTTTAAGCCGTTTTCTTCTTATATGCGCTATGAACCCTTGTTATTGCGGATACCTTACATCTTCTTTTAAACCCTGCAGATGCAGCACCCGTCAGATTCAAAAATACAGGAGTAAGATTTCCGGGCCTTTATTGGACAGGATTGATATACACATAGAAGTGCCAGAATTAAAATACGAACATCTGACCGCAAAGAAAGAAGGAGAGCCTTCTTATAAGATCCGTGAAAGGGTTGAAAAGGCAAGAGAGATTCAGCTTGCGAGATTTAAGGATACAGGCATTTATTTTAATTCGCAAATGTCCGATAAGATGGTTAAAAAATTTTGCGCATTGGATAATGATGCAGAGAGGCTGCTAAAAATGGCAATACATGAATTAAACTTCTCAGCAAGGAGTTATAACAAGATTTTAAAGACGGCGAGGACCATTGCTGATTTAGCTGGTTCAGATATAGTTAGCTCGGATCACATATCTGAGGCAGTTCAATACAGGGCTTTAGATAAAGAGTTATTTTGAAAGTCAATTTTTTCTGTAACCGCTGAGTTATCAGGGGTAAGGGAATTAACTTCACATTTTCTGCAATGCTTATTTTGTGAAGTTAAGCTCTGACAGCCTAAAGGCTGGGTTCCTGTTAGCCAGCGGGTGACGCCGCTGACAGGTTCCCTGCTTGACCGCAGCGAAGCGAGGACAGCAGGGTGGCCGCCGGTGGCAGGACCCGCTGGCCTTAGAGAAGCAATATTACCCACGTTAACTCACCGGTTACT
>CAYZNX010000039.1:0-832 GCA_964479825.1 uncultured Planctomycetia bacterium
ATTAACGGAACCACCATTATTATTTTTGGCCCCTTTTTCATTATTGCCTACAGTTGTTGTTTCTTCTGCTCCGGAAACAGCCGTCTCCTTGCCCTTTGCCTCGTGCTTTGATCTTCTGTACTGCAAATCACAGCCGAGAAGCCAGTCATTTTTAAGATTGTAAGTTCCCTTCAATCCAAAGCCATAGGCAAAATCCGTATCTGTGTCATAATTTAACTTGTCACCGGGTGTACTGCCTGTAAAAATCTGGCCTTTTACTTCATAATCTGCTGCACCAAGCCTTACATAAACATCAAGATTATCAAGCAGGCCATAAGCCGCCTTCATTCCTGCATAATCCCCTTTTTCTGTTTCTATGTCCTTTATCGTTCCATTTGCAGGTAAGAGAGTGGCACTTTTAAACTTCCAGTCTTTTCCAAAGATGTATTCATTATCCAAGCCAACAGCAGCCTTTCCTTTCCCCTGTGTTTCCGGGCTGCCTATGCTTGCAGCATAGGAAACAAAAGGCACAAGAAGAACAAAAGCAAAACATAAAACAAGAAACTTTTTCATTCAACACCTCCCCTGTTTGTTAAACTTCCAGAACCATTACAAAAAGACCTTTTGGCTGCACCTCCTTTCTGCTGCCTATTGCTGGATTTCCTGGCTAAATGGCATATTCTCAAGCAGATTGCCCTCTAACTGCAAGTCAAGCATCTGCCTCTTGACATAAAATCTCCTGTGCCATTCTGTGTAGCAGCGCAATGAGCAAAACCAATATCCGCCTTTCCTTATTTCTTTTGTGTGAATAGAATTGAACATAACCGGAGTTATGTGCTTGTTGCACCATGCG
>CAYZNX010000039.1:842-9473 GCA_964479825.1 uncultured Planctomycetia bacterium
ATTAAGCATTTTGCACCACCTTACTTGTAAAGCTGTCTTGTGCTTTTCATATACAAAAAAATTAATGGCTTTGCCTGAAAGACAGCAATATCCTGTTTTCAAGCTCCTCTTCTGTCTTGACCCTGCTTACGTCAATGTCCAGGCCTCTGGCTACCTTTAAAACAGCCCTCATTATGGAAGTCCTGCTCAATTTCCTGCCGCCCGAGAACCTGCAATTCTTGGAGATCTTGTCAAGAAAGCATATCTGTTTTTCATTAAGCCCTACGCATGCCCATAATTTTTCCATGACTGCTCCTTGTAATGTTCAATTGTGCGTTTCAATGTCAAAAAAAATTAGCCCTTGTGCTGCTTTATTGCATCGAGAATCCTGACAGTAAGCTCATCCTCTGTCTTCACTCCTGAAACGTCTATTCCCTTAAGTTTCATAACCGCGCTCAATAATGCCCTTAGAATGTATGATTTTGGCAGCTTGTATCCGCCTGATGCTTTCATCCTGCTGCTCAGGTCCTGAAGCCCGGCATCCATCCCCTTAGTGATTGATATCGGCACCCGGAAAAGGCCTTTCGGCACTTCGCTTCTGAATCTCGTCATATGGTTAAATTATAAAATATCAGTTTGAAAATGTCAAGTATATAATTGTGCTTTTCAAAATATTCGCCTTAATAATTTTTCTATATCTTGCTTGTTCTTTTTATTCCGAGCTTAATTTAGATAAAACTATAATTCCTAAAATAACCATAAAAACAGTCAAAATTGCTTTATTTTGATCTTCTGTCTCTTTCATATTTAAACCTATTTGATGAATTTTATCTATGGCCTTTCTTAATGTCTCTTCATCTAAAGGATCGAAAGTAAAATAATCTGTTATATATTCAATCATTAGAGGTACTTCAACCCCCTTCTCTCTAAAAACATATACTGGTTTTTTAGGGATTTGGTGATATGCGGCAGATATCTCCCAATTAACAATATCCCTTGTTTGGATAATATCTGTCACATTATTAGTTAATATTGCAATAATAACCTTTGATTCTTTTATGGCTTTCTCAAATTTTTCTGGCAAGGAAAATGGTGTAGGTGAATCTAATTCTGCCAAATATGGTTTTACTCCGGCTTGTATTAAAACTTGATTTATTGGATCAATAAGCCATTTATCTCTAGAACTGTGTGCAATAAATATCTGAGCCATTTTGCCCTCTTATCTCAAAAATACGCCTGACTGATCTAGAAACCTCATAAACTCAAATCCTATAAACAAGCCGAGCAGAGAAATGAGAATATAGTGAATATTGTGAATTGCTGATTTTGAAATCCTGAATAAGAGCCAGACTGAAAATCCTAAAACCAAACCGCTTATCAGGCCGGCACTTAACCCTGTAAAAATAATTGTAAATTTCAGAATAGAGCCGAAACCCCAGTTAGGCGTATTGAGCAACTTAGGAAAGATGTATAAACACGCTCCTATAACAGATGAACCGAAAGCAAAACCAGATAGATTTATCTTTTTATCCATACTTTTCTATCAATTCCTTAAGCAATCTCCGATGGCATTCTGCATCATCTTTCTCGTGACACAAAAGAGTTATTGTATTTTCTTTGGCAATCGACGCTAATTCTCTTATTGTATCCTCCTGTGATTGAATTTCTTTCAAATAGCTTTCGTTATATTCTGAAAAATTAATTTTGTCTTTATTCCAGCTTTAATAATTCGTTGCTTGGTCCTAACTCCTTTAATCATCTGTCTATTTTTGCTTTTTTCTTGCTTATGCCTCGCGGCCATCTACGCATGACTAAAATTCTCAGGCAAACCTCAGCATTTTTAGAAAATTGCCTTACAAATTTACCACATCACCAGAGATAGTAGAGGAAGTAGTGCCAGACGCCATTAACCCAATATATGGTAACGAAGAAGTAAAATGCTCTGTTGGGATATCCGGCTCTCTCTTTATTATACAATACTCTTCTTTTTTAAGGCCATCTGTTAATGCTTCTAATGCAACAACTGCACCTACAGCTCCTATTAAAATTATACATTCTTTTGAATAGCGATTGAGCATATTTTCCCCCTTAAAAGCAAAACTCCAACCTTATGAACAAATCTATCTTACCACTTATGCTTATAAATCTCAACAAGTCCAATTAGGAAGAGGGGCGTATGAAACGCCCCTCTAATCTTTCACTATCTGTATTTGTCGAATTTGATATTACCATTTTCAGAATAGTAATACCATATTTCTGAAACATTAATCTTTTCAGAATCAATTATGCCAGCAGCATCTTTAGCATAACCCTTTGGCACAATCAAGCGGAAAGTCATGCCTAAACTTGCATAATCTTTCCACTGCCCTGATTCAGTTTTAGTAACAGAATCTGCTGTTTCTATTTCTTCTATCACTTTTACTTTGCCGCTATTAGACCCAAGCTTATCAGGCATCCATACAAGCACATCAGGATACCTAGGATTTGATTCTCCTCCTACGTAAAAATTTTTCTCACCGTTAGGATTAACAGAAACTTTGTATCCTTTCGCTTCCATTTCGCCATAGGTTCGTGACGAAGCATAAACTACCTTGTCGTGCTCTGACTGGTTAGAATAATCTCTCCTTGCCATTTCATTACCTCCTTGAGCCACCGATGCATTTAGCGCAGTTGTCATAGCCTTCCTCATGTGCTTTTTCAAGCGTATCTGGAATAAATCCCACACCATGCCCTGCCTTCAGAAATTCATCAATCTGGCAACCGTTTGCACTTCTATCTTCTTTAGTCAGATCATGAGCTTCCATCTTGTTTTTGTTGCCCAAAAATCTTTTTCCCTGTCTAATTGAAGTTGGATAACTCATTACCACCTCCTGCTAAATTGAATTAGCGTTTCGTGTCTTTCAACAGACACAGATGTTATTTTCTGCCTTTGCCTGGCAGTGGAACCCTTTCAACAACAGAAGTTCTTGGATGCCTACGAGCATGTTCGACACTTTCAAATCTTCCTGTTTCAGCGTTCCGCCCTTCTAGTCTTGTTTCTGGTTTTTTACTGGACATACTGTCCTCCTTTCCTTTTTTTCGGTAGTCAGCAATGCTGCTCCGTTGTTGAGTTTAACAGACATACACCCTATCTTGTAACACTCTAGGTCATAGGCATCCTCCTTCACATTTTGCTTGCATCCATACTCAATCTCTGGTATAAATAAAAAAGGGGATAGAGTTAAATGCTTAGCGGCGTTTGCTCTGAAAAACTTCCCTACGCCGTAGTTGATACCTACGGCGTTTTTATTTTATTTTTTTAGATCAATAACTATGCCCTTGCTATTATCATCTGGCAGGCATTTATATTCCCCTCTTATTTCCGGGATAATTTTTTTATCCTGATCCGCAAGGCCGAAACTATAAAATACTCCTTTTACATTTAGATATTTAGAAGTGGAATTTACATTGGTTATAATTTTCAGTCCGCTCCTATCCTCATCCCCAACAGGAACAATGTATAACTTTTTTTTATCTGGCTCATATCCTATCTTAACGCGCTCGACGCCAGAAAAGTGTTTGTCTACGCAAAATTTATTTAGAGAAAGTAATTGTTGAGATATTACGACACGCGGATCATTTATCTGCAACCTTTTTCTAGGATAATACCAGTTTATACTCATTTTCTCCTCCCAATTTTTTATATAGCCAATATAATCTCATAGCCAATTCTAATTATTTATCCATTCCAATTCTATATTTTATAATATACCATAACGAAACAGGTGGTGTCAAGCTCTTTCTGCAGAAAAATAATTTTTTTCATTGACATCTTGCTTTCCTGCATATATAATTCTATTATCTAAATAACAAATTTAACGCATCAATAGGGGGGTTAAGATGGGCAGATTATGCGGCTTATATGCAAGGGTTTCAACTGAACGGCAGTCAGAAGTAAGAGATGGCTCCTTAGATACACAGATGGACAGATTGAAGCAGTATGTTTCATTCAGGCAGCCTTCGCTTGATGAAAGAAAAAATAAAAAACTTGATGACTGGAAGGTTGTTGATGTCTATTGCGAGAAAGGAAAATCAGGCAAAAACACTGAAAGGCCGGAATATCAAAGATTAATCTCTGATATTGAAACAGGAAGAATCAATACAGTAATATGTACAAAAATAGACAGAATTACGCGTTCACTCATAGATTTTTACAATCTCAATGAGAAATTTGACAAACACAATGTAGATTTCATTTCTCTACAGGAAAACTTTGACACTTCTCAGCCGATGGGCAAAGCAATGCTGAAAAT
This sequence comes from uncultured Planctomycetia bacterium, assembly GCA_964479825.1. GTDB lineage: Bacteria > Omnitrophota > Gorgyraeia > Gorgyraeales > Gorgyraeaceae > CAYZNX01. Next base: position 5,114 of record CAYZNX010000039.1, read on the forward strand.
GACACTTGTATGGGCTGAGCTTGAAAGAGAGCAGACATCATTAAGAACAAAGGAAAAAATGCAGTGGCGTGCAGAACAAGGCCTCTGGAACGGCGGACAGGTTCTTGGCTATGACCTTGTTGAGAAGAAGCTTGTTGTGAATGAAAAAGAGGCAAAGCTTGTTAGGCTTATGTTCAAGAAATACCTGGAATTAGGCTCTGTTCTTAAAGTCGTGGAATGGCTTAACAGCAATGGCTACAGGACAAAGGAATATATCTCAAATAGAAGAAAAATGAAAAGAGGCGGCAAGAGATTTTTCAATGCAAATGTGCTGCAAAAGTTCACAAGCAGGATTTATCTTGGAGAGATTGAGCATGACGGAAAAATTTATCCAGGTCAGCACAAGGCAATAATTGAAAGGCAGCTATGGGATGAGGTAAACAAGCTTATAAAAATGCATGCCCCTAAAAGAGTTAATCCGAAAAGAGAAGTAAAGCATGCCTTTATTCTTCAAGGCCTGCTTAAATGCGGCTGGTGCGGCTCATACATGTCAACCAAATACAGCACAGGAAGAAACGAGCTTCATTATTACTATCAATGCACAAGAAACAGCCATGGCGGCAATGATGCATGCAGCATGAAATACGTTCCTGCCCCTGAGCTGGAAAAAGCTATACTTAAGAAACTGAAGGAAATGAGCACTGACAAAAACCTTATAAAGAAAATAGTCAGTGAGGCAAACAAGAACACAGAATCCACTCTGAGAGAGCTGAATAAAAACCGCAGGATTCAGGAAAACAAACTATTACCTATCAAAGACGCCATCGCAAACATTGTGGATGTCATATCAAATGGCAAGGGCATGGACAAGATAAAATCCCTGTCAGAAAAGCTGAATGAGCTTGAATTGCAGAAAGAGCAGATAGAGAAAGATATTAACAATATGGATTTTGAAATAAATCAGGTTAAGCAGCAGGTCTTGAATGCAATAGCAATGCATGAATCCCTTGTGAAATTCAGCCAGATATATGAATCTGCCTCTCCTGATGAATTAAAGGAATTACTGCCGAGATTTGTTGAAAGAGTTACATGGAAGCCTTCGGAAATAGAAATTGCCCTCTTCGACCAGGAAATGCAAAGAGGGCAACTGGATAGTAGCGTAACCACTAAAGGCGGTGGTGCGCTGGAAATTGTTAACTGGCTCCCCGGGCAGGACTCGAACCTGCGACATACTGGTTACAGTTAGCCCTGATATTTCTACCAGGTCTGGACTATCTCATCATCCTATTTCTAGGACGTCGGGCGCTATTAGGGCTTATTGGTTGATATCCTCACCCATTAGTCTCTGCACGTTCTCGCTTACTTAGATATCATTCAGCGAGCTTCGCTCAAGGTTACCTTGGTGCGTACTTTAGGCTTCCTTGAATTCACCCAATTTTCGACCACGGTTCCCCGTGGAAGCTGCCATATTTGACAGCCAGTCGCTCTACCGACTGAGCTACCGGGGAAAGTATATTATGAAATAACTCTGTCTCTGAAATTGCTTCACTCAACTATGCGACTTTGCAGCTGGCCTCACAGAAGCGTTCAAGCCGAGCCCAGTTTTCGTCTATCTCTTTCTGCATCTCTTCGAGGATATGTTTATTCTCTTCCTTAAAGAGGTGCTTGAAGCGGCCCTGTAGCTTTAAGAATTCAATAACAGGCTTCCGCTCTTTTGGTTTATACGTAAAACGCCAGACGCCGTTTTCTATCTCAATGAGCGGCCAGAACCCTGTCTCAACTGCTAACTTTGACACCTCTATGGTATCCTCAGGCGGATGTTGCCATCCCCTGTTGCACATGGAGATTACATTTAAGAATGCAGGGCCGTCTGCCTTGAATGCCTTTTCTGCCTTTGTAATAAGATCGTTCCAGTGAGATGCAGAGCCCTGAGCTGCATAGGGAATCCTGTGAGCAGCAACTATTGAGGTAAGGTCTTTTCTTAATTGAGTTTTTCCATAACTGGCCTTTCCTGCTGGTGCGGTTGTAGTGGATGCGCCTTTAGGCGTGGCACTAGAACGTTGAGTGCCAGTATTCATATAGGCCTCGTTGTTGTAACAGACATAGACAAACCTATGGCCCCTTTCCAGAGCTCCTGATAGAGACTGCAGGCCTATGTCATATGTTCCGCCATCGCCGCCGAACGCGACGAATTTTATTTCTTTTTTGATCTTTCCTTTTTTCTTTAATGCCCTGTAGGCTGTTTCAACGCCGGTTATAGTGGCAGCAACGTTCTCAAATGCGTTATGGATAAAAGGTATCTTCCAAGCAGTATAAGGATAAATAGTGGTCGCAACCTCAAGGCACCCTGTGGATGCACCTACCACTACAGGGTCCTTTGTCCCCATTAAAACCTGGCGCACTATAATAGACGCCCCGCATCCTGCGCAGAGCCTGTGTCCGCCGGATAAACGTTCGGGTTGTTTTGAAAGTTCCTTTAGATTTGCCATTTTATTCCCTCGAACCTAAATAGTTTACGTGTTCAGTAATCTTATTTTTCTTTAGTATGGCCTGCAGGTCTCCGTAGACCTTTCTGATGTCTTCAGGAAATATATCTCTTCCACCAAGGCCATATATGTAGTTTATTGCATATGGTTTTATGTCTGAATCATATAATGCTGCTTTAACCTCGCTGTAAAGAGGTCCGCCTTCTGCGGAAAAAGAATCGCTCCTGTCAAGGATAGCTACTGCCCTCGCGTTTTTAAGGCTATCTACTATCTTCTCCTTTGGGAAAGGCCTGAAGATAACAGGCCTTAAAAGTCCTGCCTTTACGCCTGACTTCCTTAGCTCATCCACAACAACTCTTGTGGTGCCGGCTGTCGAGGACAAAGCCACGATCGCAATATCTGCGTCGTCCAGCCTATATGTATCTATAAAATCATATCTTTTGCCGAAAGTCTTTTCGAATTCTTTAAGAACATCTGGGATCTTATGCAAGGCATTTTTCATTGCCTCTGCTTCCTGGCGTTTGTGCTCAAAATAATAATCCGGCAAATCTAACGGCCCATATGTAACAGGGTTATCGACGTCAAGAAGAGGGCGGTCTGGCTTATATTCTCCAATAAAATCCTTTACCTTCTCATCATCAAATATATCTATCCCCTCAACTGCGTGGCTTGTAATAAATCCGTCCTGGCATACCATCACCGGCAAGAGTATGTCTTTATGTTCTGCAATCCGAACAGCAAGAATCGTATTTTCATAAGCCTCCTGCACCGTCTCACAATAGATCTGAATCCATCCAGAATCCCTCGCGCCCATGGTGTCTGAATGGTCACAATGAATATTTAGAGGCCCTGAGAGCGCACGGTTCACAACAGGCATCACAATAGGAAGGCGCATTGAGGCAGCAATATAAACCACCTCCCACATAAGGGCAAGGCCATTTGCAGAGGTTGCAGTCATTGTGCGAACGCCAGCAGCAGATGCGCCGATGCATGCGCTCATGGCACTGTGCTCTGACTCAACAGGGATCATCTCTGTATTAACCTCTCCATTTGCGACATAGTCTGAAAAATTCATGACAATTTCTGTCTGAGGCGTGATCGGATAGATAGCTACCACCTCAGGCTCTATCTGCTTCATTGCGTAACTAACTGCCTGGTCTCCTGTTAATGGGATCCTTCTATAAGCTGTTTTTGTCATTTTTCCTCTTCCTTCATATCAATGCACTTTACAGGACATATCTTGGCGCATATCCCGCAGCCTTTGCAATGCTCATAATCAAACCCAACCATCTTGCCATCTTCTACCTTTATTGCAGAATCAGGACAGAAAATCCAGCACTGCAGACAATTAATGCACTTTATGTTGTTCATCTCGGGCTTAAATGTCCGCCACCCGCCGGTTTTATATTTTGCGGCATTACCTGCTTCTATAATCTTTCCGCCTATAGGGATCTCTTTCCAATTCTTTTTCTTCTCGCTCATAAACTGCCTCTATGTCTCTATGCTACCTTTACCTCATTGTATGCCCTTCTTATGCCTTCCAAATTTGCCTTTGTCTTTTCCTCGCCGATCTTCTTTAAAAATTTATCCCTTACCCTTTCCGAAAGCTCCTCTATAGAAACAAGGCTTTTTACCTTTAAAAGCGCGCCAAGCATGGGCATATTTGGCATTGGGGTCTTAAGGGTCTCAAGGGAAATCTTAGTGGCATCCACTGTAGCGACCGTGCCTCTTGTAAACTTGGCCTCCTGCTTTATCTTCTCAGGGGATTTCTCTGTATTTACCAGGAGGATACCGCCATCAACTAACCCTTCTGTGACGTCAATGGCCTTAAGAAGCGTTGGGTCTATTACGACCACGATGTCAGGATTTGTAACAGAACTGTGGATGTTTATCGG
>CAYZNX010000040.1:0-9387 GCA_964479825.1 uncultured Planctomycetia bacterium
AGCGCACTAACATCTTCCTAAACTCTGCCTCATTTATAATCTTTATGCCTAACCTCCTGGCCTTGTCTAACTTGGACCCGGGTTGTTTACCCACGATTAAAAAATCTGTTCTCTGAGTGACAGTTGAAGACGCATTGCCTCCGTTTCTTCTCACTGCTTCCTCTGCCTCCTGCCGTGTAATGTCCTCAAGTGAACCTGTTATTACGAATGTCTTGCCCTCCACATTACTGCCCCTTACGATAGAACCTTCCTCCAATTTTATATTTACACCTGCTCGCCTCAGTTTTTCAATGACCTTTCTATTCTCTTTTGTTCTGAAAAAGTTAAAGATGCTCCGCGCTACAATAGGCCCGATTTCATTGATTGACTCGAGTTCCTCTGTCTCTGCTCGAACTATCCTGTCAAGGGATTTAAATCTTACCGAAAGGACCCACGCCGCCCTTACGCCAACATGCCGTATACCCAGGCCATAAACCAGTCTATTCAGACTATTGGATTTACTAGCCTCTATAGCCTTAATTAAATTCGACGCGGATTTGTCTGCCATTCGCTCAAGGCCGGAAAGCTCATCATGTTTCAAATAATAGAGGTCTCCGTAATCCTCAATAATCTTCCTGTCCACTAACTGCGCCACAATTGCCTCTCCCATGCCTTCGATATCCATTGCCTCTCTTGATGCAAAATGTATTACCCTCTCCTTCAACTGATCGGGACATCTCAAGTTCTCGCATCTCAAGGCAACCTCTCCTTCAATCCTTTCCACGGCGGAACCGCATATCGGGCACCTCTTCGGCATTATAAATTTCTTTTCCCTGCCTGTCCTTTTATTTTTTAGCACCCCTACAACCTGCGGTATAATCTCACCGGCCTTCTCTATTATAACCCTATCGCCTATCCTTATATCTTTGCGCGTAATCTCATCCTGGTTGTGAAGCGTCGCTCGGCTGACTACAGAGCCTGAAAGTTCAACTGGCCTTAGTCTGGCTACAGGAGTAAGGGTTCCTGTCCTTCCGACCTGGACAATTATATCCTCTAAAATAGTCTCTTTTCTCTCTGCGGGAAATTTATAAGCTATCATCCACCTCGGGCTCTTGCTGGTCTCTCCGAGGTCCTTTTGATAAGAAAATGAATCTACCTTTATAACCATGCCATCAATGTCATAGTCAAGAGATTTCTTTTTATCTTCCCATTCCTTGCAGTAATCAATAACCTCTTTAATCGAAGCGCATTTTTTTATATGGGGATTTGTGCGAAATCCAACCTTTCTTAGAAAATCAAGTGCTTCATACTGCGTCATGAATAAAGGCTCACTTATATAACCAATGCCATACATCCATATATCAAGGCCTCTTTTTGCAACTAGAGAGCTATCGAGAAGCTTAAGAGAGCCTGCCGCAGCATTCCTCGGATTTGCAAAAAGCTCCTCACCTCTTTTCTCTTTCTCTCTATTAATTTCATTAAATGCCCTGCGAGGCATATATACCTCGCCTCTGGATTCAAATAACCGCGGTATCTTTGCCTCGTCCTCAAGATTTATACTTAACGGTAGACTCCTTATGGTCTTTAAATTTACTGTTATATCGTCCCCTTTAAAACCGTCTCCCCGCGTAGCGCCCTGAATAAATATGCCTTTTTCATATAAAAGCGATATGCTTACCCCATCTATCTTTAGTTCAACTACGTAATCTGTCCTATCCACCTTTAAATTTTTCCTTACCCGTTTATCAAACTCCTTTATCTCAACCTCGGAATAGGTATTGTCCATACTGAGCATAGGCACTTTATGTCCAACTGACTTAAATCCTTCCAAAACTTCCCCGCTTACTCTCTGCGTCGGAGAATCTGGGGTTATAAGCCCTGGATGCTCCCCCTCAAGTTTTTTCAGTTCATACATCAACCGATCATACTCATGGTCGGATATCTCGGGTTTATTCTCAACATAATACCTACGGTCATGGTAATTAATTAAATCGCGCAGACTGCTGATTTTTTTCTCTATATCTTTTTTCATCATCTTCCTTCTAACAGCCTGTATCCGAGGATATGAGGGAGCCCTTGTTTTAATATCTTATTTTTTGCACTTTCTATGTCGTATCTTACTCTTTTAATCTCAACCGTCTCATCCTTGGTATCGTATATAGCAAATGCGGCTAATGGGTTTCTGTCCCTTGGCTGGCCCACGCTCCCAACATTCACTATATATTTTACGCCCCGCTCTACATCAACACGGTTTCCAAATGTGTGGGTTATTTTATTCCCAGCCATCATAAAAATCTCAGCAACATGCGAATGCCCTATAAAACATATGCGCCTTTCCATCTTTTGAAAACATCTATAAGCTGAACCTGTATCAGTTATGTAATAAAAAAGGTCTGGCCACTCCAGACTGCCATGCACTATGCTAAAATTCTCTTCGTCTATTACAAGCGTAAGAGACTTCAAAAATTCCTTTTCATCACCATCTAAAACACCCTGAGTCCACTTGACTGCCTCTTGTGCCGCATGATTGAAATACCCAGGGCTAAGCCGGCCTGCTGACGCCCAATCGTGATTTCCGCAAACTGAACCTGCCTTCAGTCGTTTAACTTCTTCAATGCACCATTTTGGGTCAGCGCCATACCCGACAATATCCCCGACAGAGATATATCTATCTATATCTTCCTTCTTATACTGTTCTATCACCTCCTGAAACGCCTCAAGATTACCATGCACATCCCCGAATATGCCATATCTCATATTAAAATTTTATATCAAATCTGTCAAATTCGCCTGTGGGCCCTTCCCAGATAACGTCACTATCTTTAATATAACGGCTGATAAAACTCTCTCTTATTCTCTTCAAGAATATCTTGAGTTTCTCTTCTTCACCCTCGCAGACAAGCTCTACTTGACCATCCCTTAAATTTCTGACCCAACCCTTTAAATCCAGGAGAGATGCAATATCCTGTGCAGTATATCTAAACCCAACACCCTGCACATGGCCTGAATAAAAAACATGTATGCGTTTAGGATTCATTTATCCCTGCCCCTAATTTCACATTTTTTGCAATGCTTATTTTGTGAAGTTACAGGGTGTAAATCCGTGGTTCATGGTCGGGGAGATGGGACTTGAACCCATGACCTCTTGCTCCCGAAGCAAGCGCGCTAAGCCAGACTGCGCCACTCCCCGATATAGAGATTACATATACTGTAAAGTTAACCCTTCTTTTCTATTTTCTTCTGTTCATCAATAGCATCTACAAGCGACAACTTGGTCTCAAACTTCCCTAAGCTTTTTTCTGCCCTTTCGTAACTCGTCCTGATATTATCAATGTGCGTCCCTATCACCTCAAAATCTCCTATAAATCTATCCAGCGCCCCCCTCAAGGCAGAAAGCAGCTTTATTACTTCTTGAGCCTTATCTTCTATCCTCAACCCCTTTATGCCCAAGGCAATCACCTGCAAATAGGCATAGAAGCTATTGGGAGAGACAGGAATAACCTTTTTTGCCACGGCATGTGAAAATATTGATTTCTCATCTGCAAAATCCTCATCCTTTATGATTGTCTCGTAATATACGTTCTCAGCCGGTATATACATAAGTGCAAAATCATACGTCCCCTCGTCAGGCAATATATATTTGTCCGATATGGAATTAATATGGTCTCTCACAGATTTTACGAATTCTCTTTTTGCGCGCTTCTTTTCTTCATCCGTACCTGATTCTATAAAACGCCTGAAACTCTCAAGCGGGAATTTCGCGTCAACACAGACAAATCTACTTCCGATCTTTATAGCCGCATCTACCCTCTCGCCGCTCTTGAAACAGTGCTGGAGTTCATAAAAATCCTTGCAAGGCATCAGCTGTTCAAGCAGTGTTTCTAAAAATAGCTCGCCGAGACCGCCCCTCATCTTAGGCGCCCTCAGTATCTCCTGCAATCCCGCAATGTCCTTCCCTACTTCATATATCTGTTTTGTCCTCTGGTCAAGAGAGCCCAGGCTTTCCTTAACCTCGCCAAATACCCTGGCAGTATTAGTTAGCTGCGAACCCACCGAACTATTTATATTATGCAGCTGCTGCAAAATAAGGTCTGTATTTTTAGAAAGCGTGTTTGCCCACTCAACCCTCAGGGCATTGAGCTTTTCCTCTCCCTCCTTTGCCATAGAATCCTTTGCCCTTCTTGTAAGAAAAACTATTACGGCAATAATCCCAAAGACCCATAGTAAATTTATGACAATAAACATAGTATCCCCCTCTTTCTAGCCTTATTATACTAAAACTGACTTCAAGGTTCAACTATATATAGTCGTATTTCTTAAGGAGGCGGCTGAGGTCGGCTTTCGAAGTCTGTTTGGAAATATATTTTGCAAGTATATCTGTCTCTACGTTAACTATGTCTCCCTTTTTCTTCCTGCTGAATGTAGTAACTTTTAATGTGTGGGGGATGAGATATACTGTGAATGCTTCTCTTGAGCAGTTTGCTACTGTTAGACTTACGCCATCTACTGTTACTGAGCCCTTTTCTACTATAAATTTGGAATATTCGTCGGGAAAGGCTATCTTAAAACCAGTCCCATCTTGCACTTTTAATAGCTCCTCTATCCTTCCTTTATAGTCAACATGTCCTGTAACAAAATGCCCTCCTATCCTTGAATCTGGCCGCAGGCTCTTTTCTAAATTAACATGATCGTTTATTTTAAGCTCCCCAATCGTAGTCCTCCCAAGAGTCTCATAAATAACATCAAAGCCAATGATATTATTTTTTATATAAGTAACGCTTAGACACGCGCCATTTATAGCTATGCTATCTCCTATCTTTACATCTGAACCAATGCCTTGCGTCTTAATCTTTAGGCAAACCCCTGTCCGCGACTTCTCAACAGCCATCACCATTCCTATTTCTTCAACTAGCCCCGTAAACATATATAAGCCCTCAGCTTTTAATGTCTCCCTTCACCAATATATCGTTTCCTTTTCTTTCAACCTCGGCATTCTTTAATTGGACAGCCTTTTTAACCCTGTCTATACCTTGGCCTTCAACAGAGGTTATTGCGTCTCTGCCGCCTATTATCTTAGGCGCTATAAAAAATAAAACTCTATCCACGAGCCCCTCTTCTATAAAACCCGCTGCTGTCTCGCCGCCACCCTCCACCATTAAATTGGCAATCTCAAGCTCAGCCAAGTCCCCTAAAAGCTCCTTTAAATCAACCCTATCATGCCTGCCGCAGCTTATGATTAAGACCCCCTTTTTATTTAGACGTCTGATTTTCTCTATCGTCATCCTTTTATTCAAAGACTTCTTTGAGATTGCGACAATATTTAAAGCAGGCGAAGCCTTAGAAAAAATCCTTGCGTTATCAGGCACCTTCAGACTGGAATCAAGCACTACCTTTATCGGAGAGCGCTGCCTTCTTGAACTGAGCACAGGATTATCCCTTAGGATCGTGTTGACGCCTACAAGCACAGCATCTACCTCGCTCCGCAATCTATGCACGTAATCTCTGGAAAGGTCTGAAGATATCCACTTGGAGTCCCCTGCCCTCGTAGCAATCTTGCCGTCAAGCGACTCTGCCATCTTTAAAGTCACAAACGGCATCTTTCTTGTTATATACTTTATAAAAACCTTGTTCAATTTCTGGGCATCAGCCTCCAAAAGACCTACCTCTACATCAATATTATTTTTCCTCAAAACCTGTATGCCCCTGCCATTATTCAATGGATTTGGGTCAACCATTGCGCAATAGACCTTTTTTATCCTGCTTTCTATAATAGCATCTGTGCAAGGAGGTGTCCTCCCTGTATGCGCACATGGTTCCAGATTAACATAAAGCGTACTGCCTTTTGCCGTTTTTCCAGCTTTTCTTAAAGCAAGTGCTTCTGCATGCAGCGCACCTGCTCTATGATGATAAGCGCTTGATATAATCATTCCCTTTTTAACAATCACTGCCCCAACCATTGGATTAGGGCTTGTCGTGCCCCTGCCCTTTTCTGCCAGCGCCAGTGCCATTTTCATATAAAATTCATGCCTAGTCATCTACTTATCCACAATCCCAAAAAATAACTTCACATTTTAAGCAATGCTTAAAATGTGAAGTTAAGGTTATTGAAGCGCTTTTTTGAGCTTTCCTACGAGCTCGTATGGGATTTTTACCCTGCCTATCAAAACCTCTTTCTTGCCAAGTCCATGGCAGTCTGAACCGCCTGTAATAAAAAGCTTGTATGTCTCAGCCAGCGCTTTAAATTCTTCCTGGTCCCTTGCCTTGTGGTCAGAATGATAAACCTCTATGCCCTGTATGCCATCCCTTACAAGGCCCTTAACCACATCTTCTCTGGATACATACTTAATATAAATCGTCTTTGGATGCGCAAGGACTGGTATACCTCCCACGCCGTTAATCATCTCTACTGCCTCGCGAGGGGACAATTTAAATTTCTTTACATAACAAGGGCCGGTGTCCCCGATATATTTTGTAAATGCCTGCGCCAGAGAAGAAACATAGCCTTTTTTAAATAAAAGGTGTGCTATGTGTAGCCGGCCCACAGAACCCGGTCCGCTCAATTCAAAAAGTTCGTCTTCGGATATACTAACCTTGCATTTTCTTAATTTCTCTAAAATCTCCTTTGCGCGCCTCCTTCTTACCCTTGATATTTCAGCAAGCTTTTTTAGAAAAGGAGTATCCTGCCAGTCTATGAAATAACCGAGTATGTGAATCTCGCTATTCTCCAGCTCAGCTGTCAGCTCAACCCCGGGAATAATCTCTATATCCAGGTCCTTTGCAGCTATGATGGCAGGTGCGATTCCTGCGCAGCAATCGTGGTCTGTTATCGCAATAGCTGCCAGGCCATTTGCCTTTGAATATTCCACAACCTTTTCAGGCGAGAAGGTGCCGTCTGACAAATTTGTATGAACATGCAAATCAGCTACTCTTTGCATTCTGTCTTCCTGACCTTGTCCAGAATCCCATTTACGAACTTCCCGGAATCCATATCGCCGTATTTCTTAGCAAGCTCTATTGCCTCATTAATAGAGACCTTATGGGGTATATCATTCACATAAAGCATCTCAAATATGCCCATACGCAGAATATTCTTGTCTATAATGGCTATCCTATTGATCTCCCAATTCTCTGCGTATTTTGAAATATATTCATCTATGCCAGAGACGTGCTCGCGCGTCCCCTTTACCAGTAAGTTAGCAAAATCCCTTACATCGCCTGCATGCGGCTCTCTTGACCAGAAATCCTCTATGCTGGATTCAACAGGATCCTTGGATGTTTCTATCCTATACAATATCTTTAAGGCACACTCCCGTGCCAGTGTGCGTTTACGCATTGTTAGATCTCATCCGCTAAATTCGCCATCTCAATGGCTGACAATGCTGCGTCGCGGCCCTTATTACCCTCCTTTGTCCCTGCCCTTTCTATTGCCTGGTCAATTGAATCAGCCGTAATAATGCCGAATATCGCAGGCACGCCTGTCTCAAAAGAAACATGCGCAACACCTTTTGCTGCCTCGCTGGCAATATAATCAAAATGAGGAGTAGAGCCCCTTATTACAGTGCCAAGGCATATTACAGCGTCGTATTTTTTGGACTTTGCCATGCGATGCGCAATCAAAGGCACCTCAAACGAACCAGGCACCCAGGCCACTATAACGTCATTCTCTTTTACTCCGTGCCTTAAAAGTGTATCCAGACATCCCTCCAGAAGACGATTTGTAATAAAATCGTTGAATCTAGAGGCAATGATGCCGAACTTCTTGCCTTTTGCAATCAATTGTCCTTGTATGGTCTTCACCATAGCCACCTCCTTTTTGGAAATGTTAACTGAAGTTACCAGATGGTGTCTGAAGTTATCTGAGGTTGCTTTTTACAACAGGCAACATCAGATAACCTCATTTAACCTCATTTAACCTCAGATAACCTTCTTAAATGATGTCCCAACTTCTCCTTCTTAGCCCTAAGATATCTTCTATTTAAATACGTTGGCTCAATTTCCAGAGGAACTCTTTTTACCACTTTAAGCCCGTATCCCTCAAGGCCTACTATCTTTTTAGGGTTATTGGTCATAAGGTTTATCTTTTTCAAACCAAGGTCAGCAAGTATCTGAGCCCCTATGCCATAATCCCTGAGATCCGGCTTGAAACCAAGCGCCTCGTTTGCCTCCACGGTATCCAGGCCTTTGTCCTGCAATGCATAGGCCCTTATCTTGTTGATAAGGCCGATCCCCCTTCCTTCCTGCCGCATATAAAGAACCACGCCTTTACCTTTTTTAGCTATAGTCCTCATTGCTTCATGCAGTTGCTCACCGCAATCGCATCTCTTTGAACCAAAGATATCTCCTGTAAGGCACTCTGAATGCACCCGAACTGTCACAGGTTCCTTTGTACGGACAATCCCTTTCACGAGCGCAATATGATGAGACCTATCTATATCTGATTCATATAGATGCATTTTGAACCTTCCAAAGGTTGTCGGCAGTTCAGTAGTAACAACACGACGTATCAATTTTTCTGAACGACGTCTATATTCAATCAGATCCGCGATCGTACATATCTTCAAATTGTGTATCTTTGAAAATTTTATAAGATCAGGCGTCCTGGCCATTGAACCGTCTTCATTTATTATCTCACAAATCACACCTGCTGGATAAAGACCTGCCAGCTTCATAAGGTCTATGCATGCCTCTGTATGGCCTGCCCTTATTAAAACTCCTCCCTCTTTTGCCCGGAGCGGAAATACATGGCCCGGCCGCACAAGATCAGCCGTCTTTGTTCTGGGGTTAATAAGCGCCTTTATTGTAACTGCCCGGTCGTGCGCGGATATGCCGGTCGTAGTGCCTTTTTTCGCATCCACGGAAATCGCCCACGCCGTCTTATAAGGGTCATCTTTATTCTCAAACATCGGATGCAGGCCTAACTCATCCAGCCGCTTCTCTTCCATAGGCACGCACACAAGGCCCCTGCCGTGTTTTATCATAAAATTTACTGCCTCAGCGTCAGCAAATTCAGATGCTATGACAAGGTCGCCTTCATTCTCACGGTCCTCGTCATCTATGATAATAATCATCCTGCCTTTTTTTAAATCTTGAATTATGTCTGGAATAGTATTAAATCGCATGTCTAATCCCTATCTGTCATAAAAAAACCCGAAGATAATCTTCGGGTTTTCTGCGCCTTTGCGGATTTCCGCGTTTCTGCGGTAATCTTCTCCCATCTAGCCTTTTACAATCGGTTCCGGAATTACGCCGGATCTGCCCTCTATTGAGAGCTCGCGGACTATACCGCCGGTGGGGAATTCCACCCTCTCCCGAAGATTAACTAATTGAGCAGTCGGGGAGTTTTCTTCGTCTGTCCGACTGCTCAACTAAATGTGCCCAAGAATGCTTTTTAACATATAAAGCACATTT
>CAYZNX010000041.1:0-9345 GCA_964479825.1 uncultured Planctomycetia bacterium
TCGCTTCTTTCATAAGAGACAACAATTCTTTGTCTACCCTGTCCACCCTGATGCCATTATATAGCTGGAGCAAGACATTAAGATTTTTATTGATGACCCCTCTAAATATCTCCTTTGCCCTGTTGATATCTACGGTTATATTGTCATCAAGTGTGCAGATCTCTTTTACGTTAAAATTCTTTACTTGCCATTCTATTTCATCTACGACATTTTTAGCGCTGCGTGGCCTGTATTGATATCCTAATGAATGAAAGCAGAATATGCAGCCAAATGGGCAACCCCTCGAAGTGAGTATCGCAGAAGTGGGTTTTCGTCTTTTAAGTGGCACATTGTATTTTTTTATATCAATCTTATCAAGAGCTGGGAAAGGGAGAGAATCCAGATCTTCGATAAAAGGTCTATTGCCGCCAAAGGCTATTTCTTTATTTCCTGTTTTTAAATAGAGGCCCTTTACCAATTTTTTTTGTGTTATATATTCATATAAGGCATATTCACCTTCACCTGCAATAGCTCCGTCAATATATTCTTTCTCCATGAAGAATTCAGGATCGCTTATTACTTGTGGCCCGCCGACAATTATCTCTTTATCGTGGTCTTCTTTTATCTTTTTAGCCATTCTCAGGGTGTTGGTAATATTTCCGCAATTGACGCTAAACCCTATTAAATCATAACTTCTGGCCATAGAAGTATCAATATCTGATACGTTATAGTCAATCACATCTGTATTTACACCTTTTGATTCTAGAAACGAGGCAAGATATAGTGCTCCCATAGGAGGCATTGTGTTAATAAAGTTCTTTTTATTTGCCGGGGATGCCACAATCAATAATACCTTTTTCATATTAGCCTGATTATATACCCGCAAGAAGTTAAAATCAAGGAAAAGGCCGATAAAGGACGACAGAAAAGAGTATCTCGACACCGTAGGAAAAATGTGCTATAATAAAAACTTAAAATTATGAAAATTTTATTGATTGATCCACCTTTCTATGAAGAGACTGCGTTGGGATCGGGTAAGAAATCCAGTATGCGCCTTGTGCAGAACATTATACCATCATTAGGGTTAAGCTATCTGGCAGCTGTGTTGGAAAAGAATTCATATAAGGTGCGCATTATCGATTGCACACTTGGTATTGCCTATGAACACCTAAAAGATATTTTATATAACGCAGAAAAACCAGATATTATCGGTATCACGGCGACCACGCCGACATTTGGAAGCGCAAGAACTGTTGCTGAGATTGCAAGGTCGGTATTTAGGGATTCCATTATTGTTATCGGAGGGGTCCATGTGACCTCATTGCCTGAACAGGTCCTAAAAGAAAAATATTTTGATGCAGGGGTTCTAGGAGAAGGTGAATATACGTTTCTTGAGTTAGTCGAAAAGTATAAACAACGAGGGAAAAGCTGTTTTTCAGAAATTAGAGGACTCGCCTATAAAGAAGATTCAAATATAATAATTAACGAAGGGAGACCTTTTGTTCAAAACCTTGATGACCTTCCTTTTCCTGCCAGGCATTTATTGCCCCCTCTTTCAGCCTATAGGCCAACTCCAGCCTCTTACAAGAGGTTGCCAGTTGGAGTATTAATGTCCAGCAGAGGCTGCCCATATCAATGTTCATTTTGCGACCGTTCTGTATTCGGCACTAAATACCGCATGCGGTCCGTAGATAATATCTTAGATGAGGTGGAGGAATTGGTACATAGATACGGCGCAAAGGAGATACGATTTTTTGACGACACAATTACGGTAAATAAAAAGAAATTATTTGAGTTAGTTGATAAGATGAAGGAGAGAAAGATAAGAGTGCCGTGGACTGCTCAGAGCAGGGTAGATGCAATAACCCCTGAGATTCTAAAAAAGCTTAAAGAAGGAGGTTGCTGGCAGTTATTAATAGGTATAGAGTCTGCTGATGACAGGATGCTTAAGATAATGAAAAAAGGTGTTACCGCAGAGCAAAATAAAAGGGCTGTAGAGCTTATGAAGAAACATAAGATGGGCATCCGCGCAGATTTTCTTGTTGGGGTGCCTGGCGAGACAAAAGAGAGTTTGCAAAAAAGTTTAGATTTTGTTCTCAAGTACGATATCGATTACGTGTATTTTAATAAATTTGTCCCATTTCATAATATTGAGCTGACGAGGATATTGAATGAACAGGGTTACAAGTTTGACCTTACCAAAGGGAGTAGCATATTAGATATTGAATCTGATATAATCTATGTCCCTGAGGGCCTGACAGAACAGGGGTACAGGAATTTTCTCAGGACCGTTCATAAAAAGTTTTATCTTAGGCCGCTGTATTTATTAAAGCGACTTTTGAGCATAAGGACTTTTGACCAGTTGGTCGGACACATAAAAGGATTTTTTGCCATAAGAGGGATTTGAGATATGAGATCTTTTATTAAAAATTGGGATTATTCAGAGGAATACAAAAAACTTAGAAAGGATATCTTGAGAAGCATTGATTCTGTTTTTAATTCGGGTCAGTTGATTTTAGGCAGGCGTGTGCGTAATTTTGAAAAAGAATTTTCAGAATATTGTGGCGCTAGTTTTGGCATAGGTGTTAATTCAGGAACCGATGCGCTTATAATTGGATTAAAGACTTTAGGCGTAGGCATAGGTGATGAAGTCATAACAGTGTCAAATACTGCGGTGCCCACTGTTGCCGCGATTAGGGCTACAGGGGCTATGCCTGTTTTTGTGGATATAAAAGAAAATACGTATCTGATGGATGTGGAGCAAATAGAAAAAAAAATAACAAATAGGACAAAGTGCATCTTGCCAGTACATCTTTATGGCCACCCAGTAGACATGGGGCCTTTGATGAAAATAGCACGTAAACACAGTATTAAGGTCCTTGAAGATTGTGCACAGTCTCACGGGACTAAATACAGGGGTAAAATGACAGGGGTTATCGGAGACATTGGCGCTTTTTCTTTTTATCCAACAAAAGTTCTTGGTACATATGGGGACGGCGGCCTGATATTAACAAATAATAAGAAACTTGCTGACAGGGCCAGGATGATACGCATGTATGGCATGAAGGGAGCATATTATTCTGAAATAGAAGGTATAAACTCACGCCTGGATGAACTTCATGCAGCTATACTATCTATTAAATTAAGGCATCTTGACTCAGATATCAAGAAAAGGATTAAAATAGCTAATTATTATATTGCAAATCTAAAGGATTCAGATATCATCCTTCCACAGACTAAAAAAGGATGTGTGCATACTTACTATCTTTTTGTGATAAGAGTGAGGGAACGCGATGAGTTATTGGATTATCTGAAGAAGCAAGGCATTGAAACGAGAATACATTTTCCAACGCCAATACATCTTATGAGAGGATATAAGTTTTTAGGATATAAAAAAGGAGATTTGCCTGTTACCGAAAAATTGGCTAAAGAAATACTTTCGTTACCGATGCATCCGAATCTGAAGAAGATCGAATTAGAGAGAGTTGTAAAGTCCATAAAGAAGTTTTTCAAATAAAAGGCGAGGTTTATCATGAAAATATCAGTTGTTATACCTGTTTACAATGGATCCAAGACGATAACTCGGTTAGTCGACGAATTAAAGTCGTGTTTATCTTCGCAGTATGCATTGGAGATAGTGCTTGTAAATGATGCCAGTAAGGACAATAGCGCTGAAATATGCAGAGGCCTTGTGCAAAAGCATCCGGGCGTTGTCAGATTCATTAACCTATCGCGCAATTTTGGCGAGCACTCTGCAGTTATGGCAGGATTGAATTTCGCAACAGGAAAACATACTGTTATTGTTGACGATGATTTTCAGAATCCGCCTTCAGAAATAATAAAAATAATCAAAAAAATAGAAGAAGGCTATGATGTGGTTTATGCAAGATACAAAAAGAAAAGAGACTCATGGCTTAGGAATTTAGGTAGTAAATTTAATGACAGGATTGCCAATATAATGTTAGGAAAACCTAAAGATTTATATCTATCAAGTTTTAAAGTTATGAACTCTCTAATAAGAGAAAAGATAATAGAATACAAGGGCCCCTTTCCGTACATCGACGGTATTATTTTAGCAAGCACGGAGAATATTGCTTCGGTGGAGGTGGAACACGAAGAAAGAAAAGAAGGCAAGTCCAACTACACTTTTAAGAAGCTATTTGACTTGTGGTCGAATATGTTTACTAACTTTTCTATCTTTCCTTTGAGAGTTGCTACTTATGCGGGGCTTTTGTTTTCTTTTATTGGATTTTTATTCGGTATGTTTATTGCGATAGAGAGATTGTTTTTTGCGTATGTGCCGCGCGGATACGCCACAATCGCTGTAAGCATTCTTATTTTTTCTGGCATTCAACTGTTTGCCCTGGGTATGATTGGCGAGTACGTCGGTCGACTTTTTTTAAGCCACAATAGAATGCCTCAGTTTGTAATCAGAGAAAAATACGGATTCGAGGAATAAGCCCCCTTTATACCTCTTTTATAAATATGAAAGACAAGATTTTCAATATTGCTATAGCAATATTTTTTTTAATATGCGGATGGTTATTATTTGCCAATCTTTCAGATCATGCCTTATGGAATGATGAAGCATTTACAGCTGTTGTAAGCCGTAATGCCATGCAGTTTGGCTACCCTAGGTCGTTCGACGGTTTGAATTATCTATATCCTGATTCTCCGGAATTTAACTTCCCAGGCACTTATATATTTATGGCAGATCCTTGGCTTCCTGCATATGTAATGGCTTTGTCATTTAAATTGCTCGGCATAGCTACTTGGACTGCCCGTTTTCCTTTTGTCGTCTCAGGTTTTCTAACCCTTATTGTTTTATTCCTTTTTAGCGCTCGCTATCTAAAATCAAGGGGCATAGGATTTATATCTATATTATTGCTCGGAACAAACGTTCCTTTTTTGTTACATATGAGGCAGGCGCGTTATTATGGGTTGGTTGTTTTTTTGTGTTTTTTTGTATTTTATGTCTATCACCGCATAGTCGAACAAAATAAAGGTTATTTTTGGTTTGGGGCTACGTGCGCAGTGCTTAGTTTAAGCCATCATGCGCCTTTCGCAGCCATGTTTGGCAGCATATGGCTTACAGCGTTCTTTATTGACAGAAAAAAGATACAATGGAAGTATTTCATATCCGCATCTTTTGTGCCATTGCTTCTTTTTTTATCCTGGGTCATCCTTTCATGGGTTGTTATGTCAGATGCCAGCGCTTTTCCGGTAGGTAATTCTCTATCGCATATAAAGAAGAATTTTGAATTTCAGATGCGCACCATCAATAGTTATTTTGTCCCTGTAGCTTTTTGGATTGCGGCTGTAATTCTTCTACGAGTTTTTAAGAAGTATTTTATTATAAGGCCTTCAGAAAAAGAATCAAAGATTTTTAAAAGGATAGCAATCGTCCTTTTATGCAATATTGTTTTCTTCAGCATTTTCGGCTTAAGGACCATGCGCTATTATATTCAATATCTACCTTTTTTATGCCTGATTGAGGCATTTCTTGTTTATAGGATCTTTAAATGGAAAAAACTAGCCGCTGTTATTATTATTCTTCTTATCATCTTTACAAATTTTCTGGGCAGATTTAATCCTGCGAGGATGGAAACATATTTTTTGGATTATTTATATGAATTGACGCATGAGTACACAGGCCCACTCGAGGCATTGTGCGATTATCTGGATTTACATGCAAAATCTGGCGAGCGCATCAAAATTGTCAAGGGAGATTTGACGGTTATGTTTTATCATCCTGAACTGGTTGTTTTGAATGATGATAGATATTTTAAGAAAAGTTATCCTGAATGGATTGTAATTCGCAAATATTGGAATCCTGTATTTGAAAGTATATGGAGAAATAAGCCTAATGTTGAAATTGAAGAGGGATATTTGGATGTCCTCGATAAATATGATAAGATTCCCCTGGCGGCAGTTGATTCGATACGCGAGAATGTGCCGGATAATCTTAAAGAGCATTTTTTTAGGACGCCTAAAATTACCCAGGAAAATCAGATGTTTGTTTATCGATTAAAAGGCAGATAAAAATGAAAGAAGAAAATTATCGCAAAATGTTCGAATTGGACAAAACACATTGGTGGTTTTATGGACAAAGGCTTTGGCTCAAGCAGTTTTGTTCTAAATTCAGGAAGCAGGGAAAACGATGGCTGGATGTTGGGTGTGGCGTTGGGGATATATCTAGAATGCTACAAGATGACTTTTCTGTTTTTGGTGTAGACAGAGACGATATAGCCTTATCTTATTCTAAAAAGCGGGATATTCATAATCTAATTAAAGGCAATGCATTATTTCTTCCTTTTAAGGATGAAATCTTTGATTTGGTTTCGCTTCTCGGCGTAATGTATCACGCTGGTATCGAGAACGATTTTTTATGTCTAAAAGAATGTATCAGGGTTTGTAAAAAAGGAGGTTCCTTATTTCTTTCTGAGCCTGTGACTTTCCTAAAAGGGGCATACGACATAGAGGTTCATACAGCGAGAAGGTATTCAGTGCAAAGCTTTAGAGATTTAATTTTAAAGTCGGGCCTGAAAATAGAAAAGATCACATATTTTAATTTTTTCGCCTTTTTCCCTATATTTCTTATCCGTAAGTTAGAAAAATTCAGAAAAAATAAGGGGATGACAGATGATTTGTCGGAACCAAATGCTGCAGTGAATTTTTTAATGATTTTGCTGGTAAGATTGGAGACGCTCTGGATAAAATATTTGCCTTTACCAATAGGCAGCAGTGTTATATGCGTTGCTCGAAAAATTTAAACATATGACAAGAAAGGTCTTGCTTATAAATCCGCCTGAGAGCGGCATGGGCGAACATTCGTTCCCGCCGCTGGGCCTTTTGTATATCGCAGGGGCATTAAAAAAGAATAATATCCCTGTAAAGGTCGTAGATGGATTTTTAGAAGGGTGGGACGATATTCAGAATGCAATAAGAGATTATCATCCTGATATGATAGGTATAACGTGCCATACCTATTCAAGGGTCCAGGCATTAAAGATAGCTAAGTTGGCAAAAGACATGCTTTCAGATGTAAAGATTGTAGTCGGAGGCGCGCACCCTACGATAATGGCCAGGCAGATGCTCGAACATTATCCGTTTATTGACATCGTTGCCATAGGAGAAGGAGACTATACTTTATTAGAATTATACAGAGAAAATAATTATTCAGATATCCCGGGCATTGGTTATAGGGATGAAGGCAGGGTGCTTATAAATCCTCGGGTCAGCTCCATAAAAGACCTGGATTCTATATCTTTCCCGGCCTGGGATTTGGTAGAGCTTAATCGTTATCCGCCAGACGGCTCAGGTGTTTACAGGGATATAAATCTCGGCGCAGAACCATGTATTCCTGTTATTTTTTCCAGGGGGTGCATAGGCGATTGCAATTTTTGTTCTAATAGGCTTATGTGGAAAAGATGGCATCACCGTTCTCCTGAAAACATGCTTGATGAACTTACTCTATTAAATAGGACCTTTGGCGTAAAACATTTTGTATTTAATGATGACTGTTTTTCTGTAAATAAGAAGGCGACGATTGAGTTATGCAAGGGTATTGTAGGTAGAGGATTAGATATGGTTTTCGATATTGTCACTCGTACAGATTGCGTGGACGATGAGGTCATGCGGGCATTAAAAGATGCAGGTTGTTATCAGATTAATTATGGGATCGAGACTGCATCACCACGCCTCCTTAAGATAATGGGAAAGCCGGTAAATGTGGAGGTCCAGGAGAGGGCTATTAGATTGACAAATAGTTATGGGATAAACTCAACAGCCTTGTTTATTGCCGGATGCGTGGGCGAGACTTACGAAACCATTAATGAAACAATAGATTTTCTTAATCGCACTAGTCCCTCTCGCATAGGTGTCGGTAGAGGGCTTATGATATTTCCAGGGACAAGGCTTTATGAACTTGCAAAAGAAAATGGCGTAATTGACGATAATTTTTGGCTTGGTGATTTTGGATGGAAGATTTACACAGTTGAAAATTCTCGGATGTTTCTAAATATATTTGGAAATGCAATAGAGAAGAGGCATAAACTATCCAGGTCCGCGCTAGTAAATCTCGTACGAAATCACAGGTTTGTTTCAAGAGAATTAGAACATAGGGTCAAGGAGTTTTTCAGTAAGCTTGGACTCAGGAAAACCAGAAGATACAAATACAAAGTAGCTTATTAGTTATTAGATATGAAAATAAACAAGTTATATCAGACCGTTAAGGTATTTTTTAAGCTTGTAGGCCTGAACCACAGGATTGACGATTATTTCAGGCTGGAGGATTTTACACAGACACTTGGCCTGTTTCATTTTGATTCCAGGTGGGCATCTGAAAGTGACAAAAGGTCATTTTTTAAGAATCAGTTGAAAGAGATAGAGCTTGAAACACATGCATTTTGCAACAGAAAGTGTGTATTTTGCCCAAATGTCTCTATCGATAGGACTGACAAGGGCCAGGTTCTTCCAGAGGATGTATTTAAGCGTTTGATAGGTGAGCTATCAGATATAGATTACAAAGGCTCTATTAAGTTTCATAGATTCAATGAACCCCTAGGACTTGATATTATTTTTGATAGGGTTATGTATGCAAGGGAAAAAGTTCCCAGGGCTTTATTGGGTTTTCATTCAAACGGAGATTATGTCACATATGAGACACTTAAGAAGTTCGAAGACATTGGCATGAATTTTTTGCATATAAGCCTTTACATTGATTTCAATATTGCCCGTTCCATGATGAGGAAAGAGGCGCACAGGCAGAGCAGAATCTATTTAGAAAAACGCAGTTTGAAGGGCCGGTCTGTAAAATCTTATGGAAACCTTGCTAAATATATCATTCCAATGAAGCAGATGGAGGTCTATATTTTTGTGCCTGATATCAAAGGCGTTGTTGGAAACGATCGCGGCGGATATTTAAAGGATTTGCAGCAAAATAAAATACGGACGTCACCCTGCAGGAGCCCTTTCAGAGGGCTTTATATTGACTGGACAGGCGATGTGCTCCCGTGCTGTAACCTGAGAGGCGATATTGAGTCTCAAAAAGGTTATATCATGGGGAATATTAAAACTTCACCGCTTCAGGATATCCTTCTGTCTGAAGTATCTAATAATATAAGAAGGATGCTCGTGGATTACAGCGACAAGGAAGGCGTATGTAAATATTGTAATTATGATTTATTCCATGCTGGCAGGCGATTTAAGAGAGTCATTGCGGACAGAGTCAAAGCCTTAAAAGTAATGGGTGAGTTAAGAGGGGGTAAAGGGTTACATCGCGCAGACAGCCTGAAGGCTGGGTTCCTGTTAGCCAGCGGGTGACGCCGCTGACAGGTTCCCTGCTTGACCGCAAGCGATAGCGAG
>CAYZNX010000042.1:0-9322 GCA_964479825.1 uncultured Planctomycetia bacterium
TTTCGTGGTTACGTTGATTAACTTTAAGATCGGACGCTCACGGATTGAATACTAATGAATATGGACTCATTTAAAACTAAAAGAGGTTTGACAGGTTTAGGGGTTTACGGTTTTCTTACAATTGGGGCCCTCACCATGATTGTCCCGTATGCATGGATGATTGTTACCTCGATCAAGCCAATAGAGGAAATCCAGACCTATCCTCCAACCTTTCTGGTCCATAATCCAACTATTAAACCTTATCTGGAATTATTTTATCTTTTGCCGATGGGACGCTATTTATTCAATAGTCTCCTTGTCGCTTCTATAGTCACTTTATGCAATGCATTCTTCTGCTCGCTTGCTGGTTATGCCTTTGCCAAGCATAATTTTGCAGGGAGGGATAAAATATTTTTTCTCCTTTTAAGCGCTATAATGATCCCGTATCAGGTAAACCTTATCCCTGGATATATTATTGTAAAAAATCTGGGTTGGTTAAACAGTTTTCACGCTCTTATTATCCCTAATCTGGCTATGGCATTTGGCGTATTTTTGTGCCGTCAGTATATAATGAGTATTCCTAATGATCTGCTTGATGCGGCCAAGATTGACGGATGCAGTGAATTTATGATATATCGTATAGTAATCTTTCCATTGATTAAGCCGGCGCTGGCAACCCTGACAATCTTTACATTTTTATTCCAATGGAATTCTTTTGTCTGGCCGTTGATTGTGATTCACAATAGCCCTATGCGGACCGTCCCTTTAGCTCTATCAGTATTGAATAGCCAGTTCGGGACTAATTTTGCAATGGTTATGGCAGGGGCGGCCGTGGCAACACTTCCAGTCCTGATAGTTTTTCTATGTCTTCAGAAACATATAATACAGGGCATAACCATGACAGGATTGAAAGGATAAGATGAAGGCATTGACTTTAAGTCTCTTGTTTCTTTTTTGCAGCGCAGGCTTAGTTTCTTGCGCACAGGAAGATACTAACGAAGTTGTCTCTTCTGTAAACGAGGAGACCCTGGATGAGGTTTACCTTATGATTGATTCAGTGGATGTCTCTTCTTTTGATACTACTCCTGACTGGGCACCTCCGCCTGAGCCTAAGGCAGTGGTAGATGGAAACCTGTTGACTAGGTGGTCATCGGGCTATAATGATGGTCAATGGATAAGTTTTGATTTTGGTATGCCCAAGGTTATCAGCAAGATAGTGATATATTGGGAGGCAGCTTATGCTGTTGACTATGATATTTTGATTTCTAATGATAATGACAATTGGGAGACCTTATTGTCCTTAAAGGAGCAGGATGGAGGCAGTGATGAATTACAATTTTCACAGGTTAAAACGAGATATGTTAAGCTTATAGGGAAGAGAAGATTTAATCCTACTTGGGGAATCTCTCTTTGGGAATTTTTATGTTTTGGCCCAGGTAACGAGAATATTATAGATAAACCTTTAAGCCTTGTTTATCCCGAATTAATAGATAAGTTAGAGCCAAAGGCTGTAAAGGCAGACCTGCCAGAGATTGAAAAGCCGCTTGTATCTCCTGGGGCCTTGTCATTAGATGAGTTACAAAAGGGGGTAGTTTACACGTCGTGGGGCAAGACCGAGTTGGGTGAAGAGGCATCAGATGAGACGCTGAAATATCTTAAGGAATTAGGGGTGAGGCATTTATCAATTATGATAATCTGGACGCAGGAGACCATTAAGGAAAACGTCATATTGCCTGACCCAAAGGATACCCCTAATGACCAGGCATTAATCCATGCCATAAATAATGCCCATGGCCTGGGGATGAAGGTTATGCTTAAGCCTCATGTGGATGTGAAGGGCGGCCAATGGCGGGGGGATATTATACCTTCAAAGGAGTGGTTTGACAGTTATAGGGATTACTTAATTTATTATGCGCTGCTGGCAGGGCAATACAATGTGGAATCTATCTGTATAGGCACAGAGCTGGTAAATACAACTTCTTCAGAATGGGAGGGTTACTGGAGGGATATTATTAGAGAGGTGAGAAAGATTTATCCTGGCCGTCTTGTTTATGGTGCGAACTGGAATGAATATAAAACTGTTGGTTTTTGGGATGATTTGGATTTTATTGGTATAAGTGCGTATTTTCCGCTGACGATAAAGAAAGACCCTGCAAAGGAAGAGTTGATTACTGCCTGGCGGGAGAATTGCGAGAATATAGAAAAGTGGCTTAGCAGTAAGGGATTGCATAAGCCAGTGGTCTTTACCGAGGTCGGTTATTCTAGCGCTGATGGGACAAACACTAAACCCTGGTCAGTTTTTTCAAACATATCTGAAGAATTCGTTGACCAGGAAGAACAGGCAGACAGTTTAGAGGCGATGCTTACTGTTTGTCCTGGGTATCCTTGGTTTAAGGGATTTTATTGGTGGAATTTTTTTCCTCAGGAGAGATGGTCTCCTTTGGGATATACAATTCGCGGTAAGATAGCTGAGGAGGTTTTTAGCGAGTGGTTGGAGAGGCTGTAGATGAAAAGGAGGTGGGAGGGATGAAGATAGCAGCATGTTTGTTATTAGCAGTCGCTTTGTTTCTGGCTGCTGAGACGGGGTTTTGTGATGAGGAGGTACTATTTGGATTTGAAGATGGCATTGCTAACTGGGAGATCCCTGATTGGTGTTTTGAGGACGATAGTTATGCAGGAGGGGGCATTTCTACCTCAATACGATATGCTAAAGACGGCGTTTCTTCTCTGGAGCTCCTGGTTGATTTTCCCGGCGCAAAATGGACAGCAGCTTATGCTGAGGTTCAGAAGTATTTTGACTGGTCGCCTTATAAGGCTATTTCAATCGATGTATTTTTACCTGACGGTGCACCCATAGGTTTAAAGGCAAAGATAATCTTGACCGTTGGTGAAGATTGGACCTGGACAGAGATGTCCAGCTCGATCGATTTGGTTCCTGGAAAATGGACAACGGTTACGGCAGGCATTGTCCCGGGGAGCGTTGATTGGAGGGGGGCCAAGGTTCTGGATGAATTTCGTAGTGACGTAAGAAAACTGGGCATAAGGATCGAGTCAAATATGCAGCCTGCCTATAGCGGCCCGCTCTATATTGATAATGTGCGCTTGGAGAAGTTAGACCAGGATACGGGTTACATGCCTTATGATTACGGGACAGTAGAATATTGAGTTCAAATCCAAGCCTTGCGACATTGTTGAGGACAGCCTGAAGGCTGGGTTCCAGCACAAATAACTTCACATTTTCTGCAATGCTTATTTTGTGAAGTTAAGCTCTGACAGCCTCCAGCCCTAGGCTGGTCCGCCTATGGCGGAGAAGGCTGGGTTCCAGCGCAGCTGGAATTAACCCTTTAGGGTTTCATCGTGAATACGAGGCAGAAGGCGTTAGAGCCTTGTAGAGTCTAAAGTGTCTTTATTGTGTCTGAATTAAGGAGAGCTTATGGCAAAGAGAAAAAATCTTTACATTTTTATCGGGGTGATAATTATTGCGGTTTTGGGTTTTGTAGTAGGCGTTGCAATCTTTAATAAGGTTGTAAGGCAAAGGATAATCCCTTCCAGATTTGAATTTCAAAAGGGGATGTCCTATGTTGCCTGGACAAAACATGGGTATCATAATGTCAGCTCAATCAAGTCAATGGAAGAATTGGTCTCTTTGGGCGTGGAATGGGTCGCCTTAGTCACGACGTGGTATCAGGATAGGGTTGATTCCACGGAAGTTTATCCTTTAGATGAAAAGAGCCCGTCAGACAGAGACTTGACGTTTGCTATTAAGAAACTGCATGAGTCTGACATCAGGATTATGCTTAAGCCGCATCTTGACCTCATTGGCTCTGAGGGTAAATGGAGGGGGGATATTGGATTTAGCACCCTTGATGAATGGGAGAAGTGGTTTAAGAGCTACGGTGAATTTATACTTCGTTATGCGCGTTTAGCGCAAGAGGAAAATGTCGAGTTATTTTGTATCGGGACAGAGCTTACCAACGCTAGTCTTAGCCAACCCGACCTATGGAGAGTTTTGATAAAGGAGGTAAAAGAGGTCTATAAGGGGCAACTGACGTATGCCGCGAATTGGCACGAGGAGTTTGAAGGAATTGAATTCTGGGATAATTTAGATTATGCTGGAATCGATGCCTATTTTCCGCTGTCCAGCTCGCCTACTCCGACCAAGAATGAATTAAAAGAGGCTTGGAAAAGCTGGTTAGAGGTAATACGGGATTGGCAGGCATATATAGATAAACCAGTTATTTTTCCAGAGGTTGGATACAAGAGTTCAGAAGGCGCGGCTAAAGAACCATGGCAGCATAATCCTGCCGGCAGCGCAGACTTGCAGCTACAGGTTGATTGTTATGAGGCATTGCTGGAGACCTTTTGGGAAGAGCAGTGGTTCTATGGGGTATACTGGTGGTATTGGGGGGTTAATCCGAAAATGGGTGGAGAGGCCAATCGCGGCTTTATCCCTCAGAATAAACCTGCCAGAGGAGTCATTGAAGAGTGGTATAAAGGATTGGTCCCGCATAAAAACTATTAAGGTATGAATTATGAGATACGGATATTTTGATGAGAAAAACAAAGAATATGTGATTACGAGGCCTGATACGCCTACGCCTTGGATAAATTACCTCGGATTAGAAGAATATTGCGCAATGGTTTCTAATACAGGCGGCGGCTATAGTTTTCATAAAGACCCTCGTGATAAGAGAATATTGCGGTATCGGTATAATAATATCCCTGTGGATAGGCCAGGCAGGTATATTTATATTGGTGATAAAGAGGCGGATGAATTCTGGTCTTGTTCTTGGCAGCCGGTTATAAAACCTCTTTCCAGGTTTAAGTATGAGTGCAGACATGGCTTAGGCTATACTAAGATTAGTGCGGAATATAATAAGATAAAAAGCGCAGTAACATATTTCGTCCCTGAAAAAGGGAGCTTGGAGATATGGATCTTGGACCTGAAAAATGTAGGAAAGAAGATTAGAAGACTGAATCTGTTTTCCTATGTTGAATTTTGCCTGTGGCAGGCAGTAGCTGATTCTACTGATTTTCAATATACCTTAAATATTGCCAATTGTTTAAGTGAGAATGGCATAATCTTCCATCTAACCAATTACTATCCTGCTGCAGGGTTTTCTTCGCTGGCTTATTTTGGTGTAAGCCACAAGGTGTGCGGATTTGACTGTGACCGCGAGAAATTTATAGGGCCTTATCGCAGCGAATCCAACCCCCTGGCAGTAGAGAAAGGTTGTTCTTTTAACTCCAGGGCCTTAGGCGGGAATCCAATTGGGTCACATCGTCTTCGCCTCACCATGGGTCCGAATCAGGAGATGCACCTTGTTTTTGTCCTCGGGGTTGGGGAGACGAGGGAAGAAGGCAAGGAGCTCGTTTCTAAATTTACTGACTTACAGGTAGCCTTAAGTGAGTTAGACAATATCAAGGCGAACTGGAGGCATTATCTTGATTACCTTTCTGTTAAGAGCCCTGATAGAGACGTGGATGTCTTGATAAATACCTGGAATGCCTATCAGTGCCGGACTACCTTTAACTGGTCGCGGTCAGCCTCTTATTATGAGGCCGGCATTGGAAGAGGCATGGGGTTTCGCGATTCCAATCAGGACTGCCTGGGGGTATTGCACTCTGTTTCAGAAAGGGTAAGGCAGAGGATAATAGATTTAGCGACTAATCAATTCAAGGAGGGCAACTCCTATCATCAGTATTTCCCGCTTACTAAAAAAGGCGACAAGACCGGCTATTCTGATGACCATCTCTGGTTGATTCTTTCTGCCGATAGTTACATTAAGGAAACTGGAGATGTAGATTTTTTGGATGAGAGGATTCCTTATGCCGATGGCGGCAGTGATACGTTGTATATCCATCTCAAAAAGGCAATGGATTATTCCTTTAGCCGCATTGGCAGCCATGGGTTGCCGCTGATGGGTTATGCTGACTGGAATGATTGCCTTAATAATATGGGTCCAGGCGCAGAGAGCGTTTGGGTCGGCCAGCTTTTGTGTTTGGTCAGTAAGCAGATGGCTAAGTTAGCTGGATTTATTAATAGGAAGGACGACAGCCTGGCCTTTGAGGGGTTGGCATTGAAGATGCAGGAGACGATTAATAAAGTTGCATGGGATGGCAATTGGTATATTCGTGCGTTTGATACCAAAGGCAGGCCAGTCGGTTCATCCAAATGCAGTGAGGGCAAGATTTATCTTATCCCCCAATCGTGGGCAGTATTGGCAGGAATTGCTCCGCAGGAGAGACTCGTTAGATGTATGGATATGGTGGCAAGGCATCTTGATACTAAATATGGAATCATGCTTCTCAGCCCGCCTTATAAAACCTTTGATCCGCATATTGGTGCAATCGGTACGTTTGCCCCTGGATTAAAAGAGAACAGTGGAATTTTCTGCCACGCCAATCCTTGGGCTGTTATCGCAGAGACTATATTAGGCCGGGCAGAAAAGGCATTTTATTACTATAAAAACATTGCCCCAACTACACATAATAAAATTGCTGATGTCCATAAGACCGAGGTATATGTATATTCTCAATTTATTGCTGGCAGGGATAGCCCTGAGTTCGGGATGGCGAGGAATTCATGGCTGACTGGTTCAGCAACCTGGAATTTTATAGCAGCTACGTGGTATATATTAGGTATTAGACCCGTTTATCAAGGGCTGCAAGTTTCTCCATGCATTCCGAAGGAGTGGAATGGGTTTAGGGTAAAACGTAAGTTTCGCGGCACAATATATGATATTGAGATAATGAACCCTAACAAGGTTTCCGGAGGCGTAAGGTCTCTTACAGTAGATGGGAAAAGGATAGAGGGGAGTGTCTTGCCCATATCTGAGCCAGGAGGTTCTCATCAGGTTAAGGTTGTGTTAGGGGGGATAAATGATATCTGATAAGCCATTTGTTTCAATAATCAATCCAATTCGAAATGCCGGCAGGACCATTGAAAAGTGCATTCAATCATTAGTTGAACTGGATTACCCAAGGGAAAAGCTGGAATTTATATTTGCTGACGGAGGCAGTACGGATTCTACTATCCAGATGATAGAGGATTGGAAAAAGAGGTATCCAAATATAATCTTGGTTTTAGTGCCTAACTGTAAATCACCAGGTCAAGCGAGAAATACTGCCTTAAAGGCGGCAAAAGGGGAATATATATTATTTACTGATGGGGATTGTGTGGTGCGGAGGGATTGGGCCAATAAAATCATGGAGCCATTTTTTAAAGACGGAAAGATTGGCATGGTTGGCGGCGAGATCCTTACCTTACGCACTGATAGAAATAATGACGTAGAGGCATATTGTGAAGAGACGGGTTTTTTATCTGTTAAAGGCCGTTGTCGTTTGGTTAGCTATGGATACTATCCAGATATTGAGAAGGATTTACCTCACGAGGTAAACGGTAATATCCATTCTCCTTTTTTTGCTACAGCAAACGCCGCGGTGAGCAAGGCTGCAGTTGATGCAATAGGCCGAGAGTTTTGGCATGAAATTACAAATGAAGACGTAGATTTTTCTATCAGGATCCTTAAAAAAGGTTTCAGGCTTTATTATCAGCCAGAGGCAGTCGTAGAACATATGCACAGGGTGGCCTTGAAGGACTATTCTAACCAGCTATTTGGCTATGGGTTTGGTCATCCTTTGCCGGTAAAGGCGCATGCCAAAAGGGTTTTTGAGATCTGCCTGCAATATTTTGGATATATCTATATTCCCATACCGTGTTTTATAAAAGGAGTGCTCTATATCGGAAATTTTCATCTGATGCACGTTTTTGGAGCTTTATTTTTAATTCAGCTTATCTTAGGGTTTCCTGCTAATCTCTCAGGGTTATTTTTTGTCTTTTTTACATTTTTGTATTTTAAGCAGGTATTCACCCTTAATCCGAGGGGTAAATTTCTAACCTGGGCCAAAATAAGGTATGTATCTAATTGGGCATTAATGAGGGGCGGGTTTAAGGGTATGAGGACCTGGCGAGTCTTTTACGTTGAGTCAAGCTGGTAGAGTAAAGCGAAAAATGTAAGAAGGAGAAGATATGTCAATGGCTAGAGTTGCATTGTGGTTTTTGATAGCTGCAGCGTCTATTACCTTGTTTGGTTGCGGACACAAAGAGTCAAAAGAAGGGCCTCGGAAATTACTGATGTGGCTGGTTGGTTCAGAGAGTCAGGCAAAGGCAGTTCAGGTTATTGGCGAAGACTTTTTTAAGAACAAGAATGTTAGGTTCAGATGCGAGGCAGTTTCGTGGGGAGATGCACATACCAAATATCTCACTTCTATCGCAGGAGATGTGGTGCCGGATATTGGCACCATGGGTCTTACATGGGGAACAGAATTTGGTAACTTAGGCGCAATGGTTGATTTGTCTAAGGAATTTCCGCAGGATTTACAAAGAATTAAAGGGATGACTTTTTCTGGCCTTTGTAACTCTATCGATTACAAAGGGAAGACCTTTGGGGTTCCTTTTGACATGAGTATGCAAATCATGTTTTATAGAAAGGATATTATTACTCGGCCTCCTGCGACATGGAGCGAATTAGCCGATTTGTTAAAAAATTTGAAGACCCAGGGAAAGGGTATGATTTTTGATTGGGGTTCAATAAGTTGGATTGGCTATGCCCCTTATCTTTGGCAGGCAGGCGGAGACTTTTATAATCAAGAAGGCACAAGGTCAATCTTGGGTTCTAAAGAATCAGCTGACGCCTTGAAATTTTTTGCAAGCCTCTATACTGATTTAGGAGTTCCCAGGACCAGCATTCCATTGGAGCAGGGAATGCGCATTGGAGATTTTCCTTTAGCGATCTCTGGAACATGGAAGATTGACAGCTTGAGATTGAGTGCCCCAGAGATAAAAGGCAAATGGTCAATTTCGTTGTTACCGGCAGGGCCAACTGGCAAACACACTGCCTTTGTTGGCGGAAGAATAATGGGGATTTTTACTAAGTCAAAGAATAAGGATATAGCATGGGATTTTATCAAGTTTTTATTTACCACAGAGGCACAGGTAAGGTTATATGAGGCTGCTCGTGAGACTCAAGATTCCTACCTCCCTTCAAATATTCTTACCTGGGATATTCTGCCAATGGAGGCAGAGTTTAAAGATATCTTGAGGCTTCAAGCGCAGGACACTAAGGGCCCGCCTCCAGTTCTTGGCTGGGATGAGAGCACCCGTTTTATTGAAGAAGCAATACAGATGGTGGTGTTGCAAGGCTCAGATGCAGCGGAGCAACTTTCTAAGGCCTCAGAAGAAATGGATAGATATATTAGAATAGAAAGATAGATTCAATATTTTAAAGCGGGTGGCTGCGGGAACCCAGCCTTCTCCGCCATAGGCGGACCAGCCTAGGGC